>NZ_CBFHHE010000044.1:0-12020 GCF_965655635.1 Nereida sp. | reverse complement strand
CGTAGTAGCCTTTCGCTGCATCAGTGACTTTTTTGTGACGGGCGTGGGTTGTGGTCCCACCTTTAACGCGTGCCATTGATCAGGACCTCCTTAGCGCGAATAGGGCATCATCGACTTGATGATTTTCTCATCAGGTGCCGAGAGCGTTGTGGTCCCGCGAGCATCGCGGAGGAATTTGTTTGTACGTTTGATCATACCGTGGCGTTTGCCGGCCTGACCTGCTTTGACACGGCCTTTAGCCGTGACCTTGAACCGCTTTTTGCAGCTCGACTTGGTCTTCATCTTAGGCATTTTCATCTCCTAACCGTAGAGTTTTCAAAACGACTCAGGCATGCCAATGAGCCCGCTGTCGTCGGTGGAACCGCTGCAGTAGGCTGCGGCGGCAAAAAGTGCAAGACAAAAGTCCTGCAAACTAGGGAAGAAGCTGACCAATCACCGCGATCATCACAGACGGAATTTCCGCAACTTCGTAGCCACCTGGCTTTGTGGTGACCGCATATGCCAACAGGCCACTCGAAATCAGAACAATAAGGGCATAAAGGCGCGGGCTGCGCCCTTCTGCATAAGCTGAAAACATCGACGGAACGGCCAGAACCGCAAACACCAGTCCCAGCACAAAATAAAAGTCGGTTTGCATACCCTACCCCTTAAACAAATACACTTGATATCATTCAGGGTCAGTGCGGAAAATCAACCTTTCTTCACATGGGGCGACGCGCAGAATGTTGGTTGTACCTGCTTGGTTGAACGGCACGCCTGCGGTGACAACAATCTGGTCCGTTTCAGTCACCATACCCAGCTTGCGCGCAGCGCGCGCAGCAGCAACCACTGCCATTTTGAAGCGCTCGACGTCTGGCGTCATAGTGCAGTTTGTCCCCCATGAAAGCGACAAACGCCGCGCTGTTTCACGCTGCGATGTCAGTGCGATGATCGGTACGCGCGGGCGCTCACGGGCTGTCAAAAGCGCTGTGGTGCCGGATTGCGTAAAACAACAAATCGCCTTCACATCGGTGGTTTCTGCAATTTCACGGGCAGCCGCAACAATACCATCAGCCACAGTAGTGCGTTTGGCAGAGCGTGTGTTCTCAATAATATCTGTATAGGTCGGATCGTTTTCGACCTCGACTGCCACGTTATTCATGGTGGTCACGGCTTCGATCGGGAAGTTACCTGCGGCGGATTCCGCTGACAGCATGATCGCGTCAGTGCCTTCATAAATTGCCGTCGCGACATCACTGACCTCGGCGCGCGTTGGCATTGGGCTTTCGATCATCGACTCGAGCATTTGAGTTGCAACAATAACCGGCTTGGCAGCAGCACGACACTTACGCACCAACTGTTTTTGAATTGGCGGCACGTTCTGGACGGGTAGCTCAACGCCCAAGTCGCCACGGGCCACCATGATACCGTCACTGACGCGCAGAATTTCGTCAAACGCTTGCACTGCCGCCGGTTTTTCGATTTTTGACAACACAGCCGCACGACCGTTGGCCAGCGCGCGCGCCTCATACACATCCTCGGGGCGTTGAACGAAAGACAGCGCAAGCCAATCCACACCAAGCTGGCAAACAAACTCAAGATCAGCACGGTCTTTTTCCGACAGCGCCTTCAGCGGCAACACCACGTCGGGTACGTTCACGCCTTTGCGATTCGAAATCACACCACCCGCAAGCACAGTGCAATCAGCAAAGTCTTTGCCACACGCATCAACGCGAAGCTTAATTTTACCGTCATTGACCAGCAAATGCGCACCAGCTTGCATCGCTTCAAAAATCTCTGGGTGCGGCAGGCGGACGCGTTTTGCGTCACCCTCAGCCTCATCAAGATCAAGACGGAACTGAGCACCCTCGATAAGGTCTTCGCCTTCTGGATTAGCAAACGTCCCCACCCGCAACTTTGGCCCCTGAAGATCAGCCAGAATCGCGATCGGGCTATCGAGGTCCTCTTCGACCTGCCGAATGATTTCGTGACGTGCGCGAATTTCGTCATGATCGCCGTGGCTCATGTTCAAACGGAACACATCAGCGCCCGCCTCGTGCAGCTTACGGATCATTTCATAGTCATTCGATGCAGGCCCAAGGGTCGCTACAATTTTTACGTTTCGCATACGTCGCATATCGTTATCCTTCGTTCGGCGCGCGGTGGCCGTCGTGACCTGTTATCGCTATCAGTTGAGGTCTATATGACCCAATTCCCAAACTATCACAACTGCCGTATGAGGGTTGCCAAGGAGTTTCACACGCATGTCACAATCAACCCCCTACAGCCCCGTTCATTCCGAAGGCGCAACGCGCGCAGGCCGCTGGCTTGTTACCTGCGATCACGCGACCAACCAAATCCCACCGTTCATCGAGGGCGGGACATTAGGCTTGGCGGCCGCAGATATGGAGCGCCACATCGCATATGATATCGGCGCGCTTGGGGTCAGCCGCGCACTTGCCGCGTATCTTGATAGCCCAGTGATATGGTCCGACTTTTCGCGGCTAGTAATTGATCCAAATCGTGGCGCGGATGATCCTACATTGGTAATGAAACTTTATGACGGCACGTTGATCCCAGCAAACCGCGAAGCGAAGGCAGCCGAGCGGATGGAGCTATGCTATACCCCCTATCATACCAAATATGCAGAACTGGCAGCGCGGCGCGAGGATACCGTGATCTGCGCCATTCACAGCTTTACACCGCAACTTAACGGCAGGCCAAAACGCCCGTGGGAGGTTGGTGTGCTCTATGAAAGCGACACGCGCCTGTCCGCGCCCACGCTCACCCATTTGCGAAACGCCGGCCTGTGCGTTGGCGATAACGAGCCATACGCGGGGCATTTACGCGGTGATGCTATTGATAGTCACGCACTTCAGCACGGTCGCCCTAACGTGCTGATCGAAATTCGCAATGACCTGATTGAAACCGAAGCGCAGCAAAAAGAATGGGCGCAACGCTTAGCCCCAATTCTTGAAGCCGCTCTTTCAGATGCCCAAGTCTGAAACAAACCCTAGCTACGAAGCACCCCTTTCCAAAGGACAATCATAATGGACGCACAGATTCAAATCGAACTTGAAGCAGCTGCCTTTCGCCGCCTTCAGAAACATCTGATGGAAGATCGCAAAGACGTTCAAAACATCGATATGATGAATTTGGCCGGTTTTTGCCGCAACTGCCTGAGCCGCTGGTACCAAGAAGCTGCCGCTGAGAAAGGTATTGAGCTCAGCAAGGAGGAGGCGCGTGAAAGCTTCTACGGCATGCCTTTCTCTGAATGGAAAGAAAAATACCAAACAGACGCCAGCGATGCCGCCAAAGAGGCATTCAAAGACAGTCACGGCTGAGCGTGGCAATCAATTTGTAGATAACAAAAAAAGGCAGGCCACGCTGGACCTGCCTTTTTTACTAGATTTAGACACGCATTAGACTGCGGCTTTGATACTTTCTTCGAGATAAATCTCACGAAGACGCTTGGTCAACGGACCTGGCTGACCCGACCCAATTGGCGTGTCATCAATTTGCACCACGGGCATCACAAAAGTGGTCGCAGACGTTATGAACGCTTCGTCCGCAGCCTTGGCTTCCTCCATCGTGAATGAACGTTCCTCAACGGTGATCTGTGCAACGCGCGCGAACTCAAGCACGGCTTTGCGTGTAATCCCATGAAGAATTTCATTGCCCAAATGACGCGTAATCAGAACGTTGTCTTTGATAATATACGCGTTGTTTGATGTGCCTTCGGTTACGAAACCATCTTGGACCATCCATGCATCATCAGCGCCCTGCGCTTTTGCAGCCATTTTGCCCATTGAAGGATAAAGAAGCTGAACAGTCTTGATGTCACGACGACCCCAGCGTTGATCCTCGATTGAAATGACTTTCATGCCTTTGTCGGCAACGGGGCTTTGCGCAAGGCCGGGCTTGTTCTGCGTGAACAGAACAATGGTAGGCTCTGCATCTTTTGGATAAGCAAAATCGCGATCGGCCGCACCGCGTGTAATCTGAAGGTATACAAGACCATCTGTGATCTCGTTGCGCTCAACCAATTGGCGGTGAATTTCCAGCAGCTCGTCTTTGGTGACCGGATGCGCCATCTCAAGTTCATTCAGTGACCGCTCAAGACGCACAGCGTGGCCGTCAAAATCAAGCAGCTTGCCACCAATGACAGAAGTGACCTCATAGACCCCATCAGCAAACAAGAAGCCGCGATCAAAGATCGAAACAGTAGCTTCGTTTTCCGGCAGATATTGGCCGTTCACATATACAGTGCGTGTCATATCAGTTTCTCTCTTTTTCCTTAGCCCCAGAGGGGTGCTGCAGGAGCGTGCACGCCCGCCGCATCGAATAACAATGGTGTCTCGCGGTCTTCCGCCAACAAAAGCGGCCCGTCAAGGTCCGTGAACTCTGCACCTTGGGCAACAATTGTCGCAGGGGCCATCGCAAGTGACGATCCAACCATGCACCCAACCATCACTTTAAATCCTGCCTTGCGCGCTGCGGCGTTCAGCGCCAGCGCCTCGGTTAAACCACCGGTTTTATCCAGCTTGATGTTCACCATATCGTATTTGCCCACCAACTTTGGCAAGCTGGCACGGTCATGGCACGCCTCATCCGCACACACTGGCAACGGGCGATCAATCTCGCCCAACATATCATCGGCACCTGCAGGAAGTGGCTGTTCAACCAGCTTCACGCCCAGACGGATCAAATGCGGTGCAAGCTCTGAGTACACCTCGGCAGACCAGCCTTCGTTAGCATCAATTATGATCGGCGTATCAGGCGCACCGGCGCGCACCGCTTCAAGACGCGGCATATCATCAGGTGTTCCAAGTTTGATCTTCAAAAGCGGTCGCGCGGCATTTTTGGCAGCCTGCGCACGCATATTTTCAGGCGTATCAAGCGATAGCGTGTAGGCTGTAATCTCGGGCTTGGGCGCGGCAACGCCGATCAAATCCCAAACCCGCAAGCCTTTAATCTTTGCCTCAAGGTCCCATAACGCACAATCAACCGCGTTCCGCGCAGCACCGGCAGGTAGCGCTGACTGCAGCGCAGCGCGATCAATGTCTACGGGAAGGCTGTTGATCTGATCGGTCACTGACTGCAGCGTTTCATCATAACGGGCATAGGGCACACATTCGCCCCAACCGGTAACACCATTTCGCGTTACTTTGACGGTAAGCACTTCAGCCGCGGTCCTTGAACCGCGGCTAATGGTAAAGACTTGCGCTAACTTGAACGTATCGGCGTGGACTTCGATCATAGCGCTTCCAGCGCATCGACTAGCTTTTCAGCACCAAAACGGTACGGATCAGTGGCTGGCAAACCCATGCGGTTTTCAATGTCAGCAAGATACGCTTTGGCTTCGTCTTCGCCCATGTGCTGGGTGTTCACGGACACGCCGATGACCTGACACGCAGGGTTGGCAACGCGGGCAAGTGGCAACGCCATGTCGCGCAGTTCTTCAAGAGTGGGCTGCTGATACTCAGGCAAACCGCGCATGTGATCGCGAGTTGGTTCATGAGCCAAAACAATCGCATCAGGCTGACCACCGTGGATCAAGGCCATCGTCACGCCGGAATAAGAAACGTGGAACAAGCTGCCCTGCCCTTCAATGTGATCCCAGTGATCTGCATCATTGTCAGGTGTCAGATACTCAACAGAGCCCGCCATGAAATCAGCAACCACAGCATCAAGCGGCACGCCACCACCGGTGATCAGAATACCCGTCTGACCTGTGGGGCGGAACGTCGACTTCATGCCACGCTTGCGCATTTCCGCATCCATGCACAGACCGGTGTACATCTTGCCCACAGAGCAATCTGTGCCAACAGCCAGACAACGCTTTCCTGTGCGCTTTTTGCCGTTAGCTATCGGGTAAGCAACAGACGGGATACGTACATCAAACAACGTACGGCCATTCACGCGGGCGGCGGCCATCAACTCGTCTTCATCACGCAGCAAATTATGCAGACCCGACGCGATATCATAACCAAGCTGCAACGCTTTCACGAGGATCTCTTTCCAAGCGTCAGAAATTACACCGCCACGGTTTGCCACACCAATCACGAGCGTTTTCGCACCAGCAGCCAAACCTTCTTCAAGTGTCATGTCAGGCAGGCCAACATCAGTACCACAGCCTTCCATACGGTACTGACCAACCGAGTTTTCAGGGCGCCAATCAGCAATACCGCGCGCCACTTTTGCTGCAAGTTGATCAGGGGCATCGCCTAGGAACAGAAGGTAAGGTGTCTGAATCATTTTAGAATCTCCATTTTCCTCACATATCCACGGTTTGACGCAAGATATTCTCCCTAAATCGACGAATTTTCGCATTAATGCGCAAGAATATTCGAAGAATTTCCCAAAATATGAAAATGCTGCACATGCAAAACAGTCCTTGCAGGTACGCAGGCAACAATGTATCGAATTATGATAAATATACGCAACTTCATTACGCACGAGGCCGCCACATGTCTTTCACCCTGCAACCCAGCCCTGCCGCCCGCCCGAACCGCTGCCAATTGTTTGGACCCGGCTCAAACACCAAGCTGTTTGAAAAAATGGCGGCTTCTGCAGCAGATGTGATCAACCTTGATCTTGAGGACTCAGTTGCCCCAACAGACAAAGATATTGCCCGCAAAAATGTCATCGAAGCGATCAATGACGTGGACTGGAACACAAAGACACTGAGCGTCCGAATTAACTCACTCGATACCCCGTATTGGTACCGCGATGTGGTAGATCTGCTTGAGCAAGCCGGCGACCGCCTTGATCAAATCATGATCCCCAAAGTTGGCTGCGCCGCTGATATCTACGCAGTTGATGCGCTTGTCACAGCAGTGGAAGCCTCGAAAGGCCGCAGTAAGCGGATCGCATTGGAAGTCATCATCGAAAGTGCTGCAGGCATTGCACATGTCGAAGAAATCGCTGCCGCCTCTCCCCGTCTCGAAGCGATGAGCCTTGGTGCGGCTGATTTTGCGGCAAGCATGGGCATGCAAACAACTGGCATCGGTGGCACCCAAGAAAACTATTACATGTTGCGCGGCGAAACACAGCATTGGTCAGATCCTTGGCACTGGGCACAGGCAGCAATTGTTGCGGCATGCCGTACACACGGCGCTCTGCCCGTGGACGGCCCTTTTGGCGATTTCAGTGATGACGCAGGCTATGTTGCACAAGCCAAACGCAGCGCAACTTTGGGTATGGTTGGCAAATGGGCCATCCACCCCAAGCAAATCGCATTGGCCAACCAAGTGTTCACCCCCTCAGACGAGGCAGTCGCGGAAGCAAGCGAAATTCTGGCCGCGATGGAACAAGCTAAAGCCAACGGTGAAGGTGCCACAGTTTATAAAGGCCGGCTGGTCGATATCGCCTCGATCAAACAGGCCGAGGTCATCGTAAAGCAATCCGAAATGATCAGCGGCGCTTAAGCGCGCCCACGGCACTGAGAAAACCTAAACGGCGGGCCACGATGGCCCCCGTTTCTATTGTGCTGATTTCTGATCCGCAGTTGCATCATGCGCGCCTTGACGCCATACAACCAAGCAACAGGCAGATAAAGCGGTAGACCATGACACATTACCTCGATTTTGAAAAACCCCTCGCCGAGATTGAGGGAAAAGCTGAAGAGCTTCGCGCAATGGCACGCGGCAATGAGGAAATGGACATCTCTAAAGAGGCCGCTGCGCTGGATAAAAAAGCAGCAGATATGCTGGTTGATCTGTACAAAAATAATCTCACTCCGTGGCGTAAATGCCAGATCGCGCGTCACCCAGAGCGGCCTCACTGCAAAGACTACATTGAGGCGCTGTTTACAGAATACACCCCGCTTGCTGGTGACCGTGCGTTTGGGGAAGACGATGCAGTTATGGGCGGCCTTGCACGCTTCAACGACGCGCCAGTTGTCGTGATCGGCCACGAAAAGGGCTATGATACCAAAACGCGGCTCGAGCGTAATTTTGGCATGGCGCGTCCTGAAGGCTACCGCAAAGCGGTTCGGTTGATGGATATGGCGGATCGATTTGGCCTGCCTGTTATCACGCTTGTGGACACCCCCGGCGCCTACCCCGGCAAAGGCGCTGAAGAACGCGGGCAAAGCGAGGCAATTGCGCGCTCAACTCAAAAATGCCTTCAGCTACGCGTGCCACTGGTATCTGTTGTCATCGGTGAGGGGGGCTCGGGCGGGGCAGTTGCATTTGCTACGGCCAACCGCCTAATTATGCTTGAGCACTCTGTTTATTCGGTCATTTCACCCGAGGGCTGCGCATCGATCCTTTGGAAAGACGCGGAAAAAATGCGCGAAGCCGCAGAAGCACTGCGTTTGACCGCGCAAGATCTGACAAAGCTCGGGATTTGCGACAGCATCATCAAAGAAGCACTTGGCGGCGCCCACCGAAATATTGATGATACAATTGCCGATGTTGGCAAAGGCATCAGCGAAATGCTGGCAACGCTTGGCAAGATGAGCCCTGATGAGCTGCTCAAAGAACGCCGTCAGAAGTTCTTGGACTTAGGCAGCAAGGGCCTTGCGGCTTAACTGACCCACCTGTCACAGACCGCATTCAGCACCACGCGGCTTCCACCCTGGAACTTAATGTGAATTACTGAGGTCGCTCGAAGCCGGCCTCATCCAAAAGTGCATCTGATGCGCCTTCAATGTCTGACTGCAGACGGTTGCGGAAATCATCAAGGGGCAGACCTGCAGGTATGACGGGCAAAAACTCAACAACTGCCGTACCTGGTTTGCGCATAATGCCCGTGCGCGGCCAAAACACACCAACGTTGGTCGCCACCGGAACACAAGGCTGTTGCAATTGGTCATAAATTACGGCCGTGCCCACTTTATAGGGCTTCTCAACACCCGGTGCGACGCGCGTTCCTTGGGGGTAAATAATCAGCTGACCGGGGTGTTTCACACCTGCCTGCACGTCAGTCTTCATCTTCTCGACTGCTTGCATTTTCTTGCCACGATCAACAGCAATGCAATCCAGTCGCCACGCATAAAGCCCAATAACAGGCGTATAAAGAATTTCCTTTTTCATGATGAAACGCGCAGAGGGACAAGCTGTAAAGATCATCATAATGTCGAGGAACGACTGGTGCTTGGCAGCGACAATCACCTCGCCAGAGGGGGGTGTGCCACGCACCTCGACTTTCAGACCCACCATCGGACGGGCAAGAAAGAACACGATACGCGAGAAAGACTTGCACGCTGATAGCGCACCGCGGCGATCAAAAATCGCCCACGGCATCCACAGCAAACCAACGATCGGCATTAGAAAATAAATAAGGCCAACAAAAACAAGCGAGCGTAAATATTGCATTTAGCGAAGTCCTGACAAAGTACGAAGGGCCGCCGCGCGTGTTGCTGCAAAAGCCACAATAGCCCCAAGCGGCGGAATAAGAACGGGCGACAGCCAACCAAGCCCCTCAAAACCGAGACCGGTCAGAAAGCCACCTTCGGCCCCGTTCGGCAGCAAGATAACCGCCACGATACCGGCGGCTGTACCTGCCGCGGCGCCGATCAAACCGCGCAAGGTAAAGCGACGCACAAACGCCCCGGCAATGAATGTATCGCGTGCACCAACAAGCCGCAGGACGCGAATTACCTGAGCGTTCGCAGCCAAAGCCGCATTAGCCGCCAGTGTAATCATCGCAGCAGTTGTAGTCCCAATAAGCCCAAGCGCAATCCACCCCAGCATCCGCAAAGCCCGTGCAGCATCAACCAACGGCGCACGCCAACGGCTATGATCGTCCAGCACGGCCCCCGGCGCCTCGGCTGCTAAACGCAAGCGCAGACCCCCGGCATCAAGACCTTCTGGACCCTGCACAACATCAATCAAACGGGGCAGCGGCAACTCTTCGAGAGGCACATCAGGCCCAAACCACGGTGCAAGGAGTGCGCGCTGTTCATCTGGCTCAAGTGCGCGCGCCGAGGCGACACCTGCGGTTTGGTCCAGCACTTTCAATACGGCCGACGTTTGCGCCTCAACCTGATCGGCGGGAGCAGATATCCGGATGGTAACGCTGCTGTTCAATTCGGCTTCCCAACGGTCCGCCAAGCGTCCCGTTGTAACGGACAAAGCCAAAGCAAACACAGCCAAAAACGCCATTGCGCCGGCGGCAAAAACCGTAAGACGCGCAGTAAATCCGGTGGGCGGTACAACCGTGTCCGAGGCTTTGTTGGGCGCAATCATAAGGCGCAATGTATCAGCTATCATAGCTCAGCCCCCGCAGATTGAAGGCGTTTGTTAGATATCCGCAAAATGCGCGTTGAGACTTGTGGTTTCGCGGCACGAATGAGCGCAATATCGTGGGTCGCCACCATGACCGTTTTGCCCATTTTGTTTAGCTCGACCAACAACTGCAGCACCCGTTGAGACATATCCCAATCAACATTGCCCGTAGGCTCGTCGGCCAGAATCACATCAGGTGACAAAATAACTGCGCGCGCGAGTGCTGCGCGTTGCCTCTCCCCGCCTGATAGTTCGGGTGGAAATGCGTGCATCCGATCACTCAGGCCAACCCATGCAAGTAAATCATGCAGGTCAGAGCCCACAGGCTTCCCCAGAACCATCAACGGAAGGGCCACATTATCTGCGATGCTCAGATGATCCAAAAATTGACAGTCTTGATGCACCACCCCAATGCGCGTGCGCACATCTGCAACCGCATTGCGGTCCATTACACGCGGGTCCTGACCAAAAAGTGTCACTGCGCCACCCGTCGCTTGCAGCTCTGCGTACATCAGCTTTAGCAACGTTGACTTACCAGCACCTGAAGGCCCCGTCAGAAAGTGAAAAGAGCCGGGTGCAACCTGCAAAGTCATGCCCTGCAACAACGGCTCACCACCGCGGTAGGAGTAGCTTGTATCGCGTAATTCAATCACTGCCCGTTTATCCTTCACGCGTATTCGCCGCATTGCACGCCTTCATGCAGCAACATTTGGAATGTTTCAATCACAGCGCCTGTGTTTTGATTGTCTGGTTGATATTGTTGCTTATTTATGGACAATTAGCGATCAAGAACAGGCGACACGTCTGTTAAATGGTAAGGTAGGCAAGATGCGGCTGATTTGTCCGAACTGTGATGCGACATATGAGGTTCCCGACGACGTGATCCCTGATGAGGGCCGCGATGTGCAGTGCTCAAGTTGCAACGTGACCTGGTTTCAGGCGCCGGCCAAAATCGCCGCAGACGTAGCACTTGATGACACTCTGACGGCATCAATGGCTGAGACTGTTCTGGATGACATCGCAACCGAGGGCGCAGAAGACACAACGCCGTGGGTCCGCGGCCAACAAGCAGACGGCGGCCCACGCAGCACCATGACTCCGGAGGTCGAAAACATCCTGCGGCAAGAAGCCGAGTTTGACAAAAAGCAACGGACCACACCCACGTCCCCACTTGAGACGCAAACTGAACTTGGGCTTGAGGACAGCGCCGCACAGATAACAACACGCCAGAACCAAGAAAGCAGCGCCGTAGATCGTCTGTCACGATTGCGCGGAATTGAGGCCGAGGAAATTGCCGCGGTGACAAATGCGCCCAAAGCGCCATCGTCGGCACCGCGCCGAGAATTGCTGACAGATGTTGAGGAAATCAACTCAACGCTCAGCACGAAACAAGCAGCATCTGCGCAAGACACGACCCTTCAAGAACGCGCAGATCGCAAGCAGTTCAGGACCGGCTTTTTCGGCATGCTAAGCATCACGGCGGCAGCACTTGCTCTTTATGTCTATGCGCCCCAAGCCAAAGACGCCCTGCCACAAATTGAGCAGCCAATAGATGGCTACGTGACCTTTGTAGATACGGCTCGCGAAAAGCTGGATGAGGGCCTAAATGCGTTTTCCCAAACCGCCAACTCTTGGATGGAAAAGGCGACTATTTCAGTGAACGGGGCGGCTATGCGGGATACACCAGCCTTACCTGCAGAGCCTGACGCAGGTTAACTCAACACCCTTCAAGCAGACGCTTTAGGTACTCAAGCTCAAGTTCAGGGCGCTCCGCATCGCCCGAACGACGACGGATTTCATCCAACA
>NZ_CBFHHE010000043.1:0-12277 GCF_965655635.1 Nereida sp. | reverse complement strand
GAAAGGCGTTTTTGTCATGAGCCTTGATCGCTTCTACCCTATTTTTGACAGTGCAGCTTGGATCAAACGGCTTGTCCCGCTTGGGATCAAATTGGTGCAACTGCGCATCAAAGATGCCGATGATCAGACAATCCGCACCGAAATTTCTGCCGCCAAAGAAGTTTGCGCCCGCACAGGGACCACACTTGTGATCAATGACTACTGGCAGGCGGCAATTGATCTGGGATGCGACTGGATCCACCTTGGGCAAGAGGATCTGGATGATGCTGACACGGATGCTATCCGCGCTGCAGGCATAAAGCTGGGCATCAGCACCCACGACCGCGCTGAACTGGCCCGCGCCATAGCATTGAAACCAGATTATGTAGCTTTGGGGCCTATTTACCCGACGATCCTCAAGCAAATGAAATGGCATGAGCAAGGCGTTGAGAAACTGAGAAAATGGCGAGCAGAAATTGGCGACACCCCCCTGATCGCGATTGGTGGAATGACAATTGAGCGCGCGGCAGGTGCTTATTCTGCAGGCGCAGACGTGGTGTCTGCCGTCACAAATATTACTCTTAATGCGGACCCTGAAGCGCAGGTCAAAGCGTGGCTGCAGGCAACGGGCACGCCACATTCCGCCACACCGCGCGGTGACACATGAGCCGCTATGCGCGCCAGATAATCTTGCCCCAGATCGGCAAGCTAGGACAGCGTGCCCTTGAGGCCGCGCATGTGCTTGTGATCGGTGCGGGCGGGCTTGGCTGTCCTGTTTTGCAATATCTTGTGGGCGCTGGCATTGGGCGGATCACCTTGGTGGACGGCGATGTGGTCAGCGAAAGTAACTTGCACCGTCAAATTCTCTACCGGATGGATGACATCGGCGCGCCGAAGGCAAAAGCGGCGGCCACAGCAATGGCGGCGCTAAACCCAGCCTGCCAGATCACCACCCTTACAGAGCCACTCACCCCCGCGAACGTGGACAATTTGCTGCAAGGCATCACAATCGCCCTTGATTGCGCCGACAGCTTTGCGGCCAGTTACATCTTGTCAGATGCTTGTTTGGCCGCACAAACCCCGCTGATCAGCGCCTCTGCATTGGGAACCACCGGTTATGTCGGCGGGTTTTGCGCGACTGCCCCTTCTTTGCGTGCCGTCTTTCCCGAACTGCCCCAAACGGCCGCAAATTGTGCCACCGCTGGCGTCATGGGACCTGTTGTGGGAACCATAGGCGCGCTACAAGCCCAGATGGCGCTGTGCGTTTTGCTAAGCACCCAGCCAAGCCCACTTGGCCAGTTGATGACCCTGAACCTGAGCGATTTCAGCACAGGCGGGTTTCGCTTTGATGGCGCCCGCGAGCCTGACGCCGCCGATGCGCTTCGCTTTATTGCCCCGCATCATATCACAGCCACAGACCGCGTGATTGAACTGCGCCCTGAGGCGGAGGCCCAAAACCCCGTAGTCCCGCGTGCCGAGCGCTATTTAGTGCCGGACATGAGCCATATTGCTCTGACGCCCCCGACGACGCGCACGGTCCTGACCTGTCGATCTGGGCTGCGCGCCTGGCAAGCTGCACGCGCATTACAAGCGCGCGGCCAGGCGGATTTTGCCCTTATCGCGATGGGCGACGCCCCATCCCTACCCATCGATCCATGACACAACGCCAACACTCATAAACGTAATCCAAACACCCCTTCACCCTGAAAAGGACATCCCTAATGAAACTTCTCTCTACCACCGCGGCACTGATCCTCGCCGCTGCGCCGGCATTTTCGCAAGACAAAATGACTTTGCTTCTCGACTGGTTCGTTAACCCCGATCACGGGCCGATTATTGTGGCGCAGGAAAAAGGCTACTTTGCGGAGGAAGACCTTGAAGTTGAAGTCATCGCACCCGCTGATCCGTCTGATCCACCCAAGCTGGTGGCGGCAGGGCGTGCCGAATTGGCCATCTCGTATCAACCGCAGTTGCACCTTCAAGTACACGAAGGCCTGCCGCTTAAGCGCGTAGGCACATTGGTCGCGACACCGCTGAATTGCCTGTTGGTTCTTGAAGACGGACCAATTGAGACACCTGCTGATCTCAAAGGCAAAAAGATCGGCTTTTCTGTGGGCGGCGTTGAAGAAGCCGTGCTGCAAAGCGTATTGGGCACCCACGGGGTTGGCTTGGACGAGGTAGAGTTGGTGAACGTCAACTTCTCGCTCTCGCCGTCACTTATGTCAGGTCAGGTAGACGCGGTAATCGGCGCGTTCCGTAACTTTGAGCTGAACCAAATGGATATCGAAGGCGTGGCGGGCAAGTGCTTCTTCGTCGAAGAAGAAGGCCTGCCCCCCTACGACGAGCTGATCTATGTGGCAAATCCAGACAAAATGGACGCAGACATGATCGGACGCTTCTTAGCCGCCACAGAAAAAGCGACCCAATACATCGTGAACCACCCCGAAGACAGCTGGGAGATTTTCTCAGCTACCTCGACAGAACTCCAAGACGAGTTAAACGACCGCGCGTGGGACGACACAATTCCACGCTTTGCCCTGCGCCCTGCGGCATTCGATGCGGGACGCTACGCAGCCTATGAACAGTTCTTGTTTGAGGCCGGCCTGATCCCATCTGTGAACCCAGTTGAGAAACTGTCCATCGACGTGACGGCCCGATGAACAGCCAGTTGCCAAGCTACGGCGCCACGTTTGATGCGTGGCGCCTTGGCGCGCCGGATGAATGGGCCGCCTATACCCGCCACGCCTTTGTCAAAGGGCTTGGCGACGGCAGCCTGCCACGCGTGGCGTTTCTACATTATCTGGTACAAGACTATGTGTTCTTGGTCCATTTCTCACGGGCTTGGTCCCTTGGCGTGGTCAAATCGGAAACACTTGCAGAAATGAAGACCTGCGCCAGCACGGTGGACGCATTAGTAAATCATGAAATGGCGCTGCACGTAAAAACCTGTGCCGCAGAAGGCATCAGTGAGGCAGAGCTTTTTGCCGCCACGGAGGCCACAGAAAACATCGCCTACACCCGCTATGTAATGGATGCAGGCCTGCAAGGCGACTTTCTTGACTTGATGGCGGCCCTAATGCCCTGCGTTATGGGCTATGGCGAGATTGGGTTGTCTTTGGCCGCACAAGCAGAAACCTCGCCATATAGCGACTGGATCAACACCTACGCCGACCCTGAATATCAGGCAGTCTGCACGAATGCGGGCGAAATGCTTGACGGTGCTGTGGCGCATAGATTGGGAACAAAACCGCAAGACAGCCCCCGTTGGGCACAGCTGCAAGCGCGGTTCACCAAGGCCACGGCACTTGAAGTAGGCTTCTGGCAAATAGGGTTAAACGGTGCAGCATGACCCATCCCGCCATCAAATCTTCCGCCACTTTGTCCACCGGTCCAAGCATTTACTTTCAAGGTAGTTTTACGTTTTCCACCGGCCCTCTTTTTGAGGATGTATCACTGCGCCTTTGCGGCGGTGAATGGAATTGCCTTTTGGGGCCGTCAGGCGTTGGGAAGTCGACAATTTTGCGGCTTATCTTGGGTCTGCAAACAGACGGGCATTTTGACGGGGAGATCACAGCAGATGACGGTACCGCGCTAACCAACCGCGCCAGCTATATGGCGCAGTCAGACCTGCTGCTGCCGTGGCTCAACGTGCTTGAAAACACCTGCCTTGGGGCGCGCCTGCGCGGTCAAACACCGGACATCGAACGCGCGCGCAGCCTTTTACACCGCGTGGGCCTTGGGGCGCATCTTGATAAACGACCTGCCTCATTGTCTGGGGGAATGCGCCAACGGGCCGCTCTTGCGCGGACCTTGATGGAGGACCGCGACATTGTGTTGCTTGATGAGCCGTTCTCGGCACTTGATGCGGGCACACGCGCCGACATGCAGGAGCTAGCCGCCAAAGCGCTCTGGGGTAAAACAGTTTTACTTGTAACCCACGACCCCGCTGAGGCCGCGCGCCTTGCCCATCAGATTATTCTTCTGTCCGCAGGCGGCGCCACCACGTGGCCCACGCCAGCCAGCCCCCCTATTCGCGACATTCACGCGCCCGATACCATAAGCTGTCAAGCAGCGTTGCTGGATCATTTGCGCGCCGGTACCGCCATAACCAACCAAACGCCACAGGAGGATGCACAATGAAGCGGCTTGATGCACTGTGGGCCCTGCTGGCTGGAATTGCCGCGTGGCAAGCGCTTGTGATGATAACAGGTGCGCCCCATTTTATCCTGCCTTCGCCTCTGCGCGTGGCGAGCACGGCGATCAAAAGCTATGAGATCATCCTGAGCAACGCATGGGTCACCGCCCTTGAAGTTGGGCTTGGCCTCGTGTTGGGAACTGCCCTTGGGGTGGCGACTGCGATCCACCTGACCACTTCGGCCCTGGCCCGCCGCATCATGCTGCCCATGTTGGTTTTTACCCAAGCGGTACCTGTCTTTGCGCTTGCCCCGATCCTGACGCTATGGTTCGGCTATGGGATCGGCTCAAAAGTTATCATGGCAGTGCTGATCATCTACTTCCCAGTCACATCCGCGTTTCATGACGGGCTGTCGCGCACGCCCCCCGCATTGCTTGATCTGGCCAAAACCATGGGAGCCACACCACGCCAATCACTGTGGCGCTTACGCATCCCGCACGCCCTACCCAGCCTTGGAACCGGCCTAAGGCTGGCCGCTGTTTACGCGCCCATCGGTGCCGTCATCGGAGAATGGGTTGGCGCATCCAAAGGGCTTGGATACCTGATGCTTTTGGCAAATGGCCGGGCCAAAATTGACTTGATGTTTGCAGCACTCATTACGCTGGCAATCATGACTGTGGCACTGCATTGGGCGATAGGAAAGCTGGCGGCGCGGCTGGACGCCTATGCCCAAGGGTGAGGTGACTGACGTCCAGAAGGGAAGTCAGCTTGACCATCTAAACCTCAACTTTCTTGAACTTAGAGCTAATCTCTATTGGCATTAGTCGCACGCTGACTATTATGGGTCGTCCAGTTCCTAAACATGATGGTGGGGTAGTTCAAATGCGGAACTCAGCTGTCTGTTGTAGAGCCGGCGACCGTAACGTAAATAAACGACCCGCTACTATCCATCAACCAATGTAACAGCAATAGCGGTAATGAATAAAGCGCGTCACCAACTCACATAAATCTGTGAAGGCGACTACATGACCAGTAGGTACAATAAGTCTTGTCTGCTCAGGTATTTTGGTAGTGCACGACCTAGTCAAAGCTCGCAGCGGCAGTATCATCAATGTGGGAGCAAACACTTTGGCAACATGTGACATTCTTAGATTTCCAAGCATGCGACAGCTAGCTCGATGCGCTATAACTACCAACTTTCACGGCGTTTCTCATAGTAAAGCCAGTAACTAGCGTCCGCATTTTTCCCGCATAGGGGCGTGAGGTTTTGCTAGGCTTCAACTGGTGTACGACGAGCTTCGTCGGTACGCGATGTCGATGAACTCGACAAAATCACAGTTCTCAATAACCACTTAATTGTCTGCGCTCCCCACCAAATCGCCGCGATCAATTACGCGTCTTAAATCATGATTATTTCATGTAAGATTTTGTATCATAATTAATGATTTGTCAGCGTTGCATTAACTATTTGGGGTTTAAATGCAGTAACAAAGCACCGGAGAATTCCACATGCTATTCCGCCCCGAAATCACATCATGTTTGGTGGCGTTAGGCCTTGTAGCGGGATGTGCGCAAGCCCCTACAGACAGCGTATATGTTTCGGACGCAGTCGGTGACATATTAAGTAGTGGGCCGGCTGATGTGGTTAATTCTGCTATCACGGTGAAACTTAAGGATTACCAACCATCCATCAAAGCAGCAGCCCTATCAAGTAGCGCCTATGCCGGATCAAAAGCGGCCATCGAAGGTGCCGCCCAAGGCGTGACTGTCGCCAACAGCGCCCTCGCCCCGCAAGTATCTTTGCAATCCCAATTGGGCGGTGTTTCCGAGGAAGACACAACCGGCACCGAAGACACCACCGGCATCAGTGCAAGCCTGTCGGTCAACAAGCTCATTTACGACGGCGGCGCATCGGTCTCTGGGATCAACTCGGCTTTCGCCCGTGTCATCGCCGCTGAGGCCCAAGCCGAGGAAGCCATCACGGGCATCGTGGCCGATATGGCCTCTGCCTGGATTGATCTATGGCAGTATCAACAACGAAGCGCTCTGTTGGCCGAACGGTCACAGGAAGGACGCGGCATTGTGCAACAGATGGACCGCCTCGTTGCCAGCGGCATGGTGGACAAATCATCTGCCGCCAGTGCCAAGATTCAGATCCACGATCTCGACATTGAAGAACTGCGGCTGAGCGAGCGCGTGAGTGATGCACAAAGCCGCTTGTCGAAATGCCTAAAGCATGATGGTGGCGCCGTTGCGCGCCCTTCACAGATTATCTCGCTGCCCACCGGCAAAAACGCTGCAACAGCGTGGCAGGGTAATCCTGCATTGCGCGGCACAGCAGCATCAATCGTGATTGCGGAACAAGACGTTCAGATTGCAGCCGCACAAAAGAAGCCAACCGTTGGTTTGCGCGCTGGCGTCGATAGCCCCATGTCACAAACAAGCAGTACTGACGTAGCCCTTGGGCTCCAGCTGAGCTGGACATTAGGGGATGGCGGGCGACGTGATGCAGAGCTAGCAGCGCGCGAAGCCAATCTGATCCGTGAGAAACAGCAGTTTGACACGCAAAAGCGCGAAACCGTTGCGATGCTGTCTCAAATGATGAAAACCCGCGCCTCACTTGTCAGTAGCCGATCTTCTGTACGCGCCAAAAACGCAGAAGTACTCGCCTCACGCGATACGCTCAAAAAACAACTGGCAACCGGTCAAGCCGATCTGAAGCGCGTCATTGACGCGGAAATTCAAGCGCTGCGCACTGCCCTGCTAAGCGCATTGCTAAGCCCACATCACTAGGCCAACCAGCCACGTTTTGATTGGTGACGCGCAAACCGCATCCAGCGCATCGCCAACATTGCCGCAAGCAACACGACCAAAAAGCCCAACACATCCCCGATCGTAATGAACGCGACCTCTTTCAAACCTTGGGCAAAACCGGTTGTCAGCAGGATAGAGTTCAAAAAGCCGGACAGCAGCCCCACACACAAAAGCTCGCGCCAGTTTAGGCGGAATGTCATCGGCTGCGGCACAATCACCCGTAACCAATGCAGTACATGAAATGAAATAAACGGCGCCAAAAGTGACATCACAGCCATCGTGATTAATTCGTCATAGTTATTGTTCCAGTCGCTGAGCGTCGTGAAATGCCACACAGCAACGGGAAGTAGATAAAAAAAGCCACGCCAGCCAAGAGTATAGATTGCCAGAATTTTGATACCGTTCGGAAGGAAAAGTAGGATGCCGAAGACTTCGCCAAAAATCATGGCTTGTAGGGGAACGACGACGTTCCACGATATCCACAACATAGAAAAATAAGCGCCCGTTAAGGCGCTTATCAAAATAGCTTCAAGCCCGATCGCTCTATACATGCGGCCCACTCTTGTGACCGGCGCATGCGATCGGTTGGCCTATGCTTTGAGGATATAGTCCGACACTTTGCTGTCGGACTCTTTGACCAGCAACTGACGCTCGCCTAAAGACTTGATTGCACGGAAGAACGTGCTGCGTGACATGGCTGCAAGAGGTTCCTGCGCCATCAATGACGCCAACTCGACACGGCCGCGATCGTCTACGATCAAAGCGGCTGCGCAAATAACTGCCGACTCGGCGGCAGAGATCTCGCCCAGACCAATTTCTTTTTCCATCTGCAGCAAAGTAAGGCGCAGCTTGGCAAAGCTCTTCAAAAGAGTCACATCCACGATTTCTATCCCAGTTTAGTATGTGAAAAATATTCACAGCGCCGCAGGCAATATTACCAAAAGCGTTCGGACTGTTAGCATAACAAAAATAGTCCTCCAAGATTGTCAGCGCCCCGAAATGGAAAATCTCACAAAAATTTCACTCTAAAAATGTTTCCGAATATCACTACTCCAAATCGCCTCTCGTGTCTACACGGTACTTCCCTCCGCAGGACACTCAACGACTCATCCCCATTGGCACGCACGTTTTTCGCACCACGGCGACATGCCCCAGAGAACTGCGCTCACTCTTCTAATCTAGTTATGAAACCAAAGATGGCAGAGCCAGAGGCACCTCAGCCGCGCCGTCGATGGCTGAAACCTCAGTATCCTGCTTCAACAAATCATCCTTTTCGTTGGTCGCAAAGATTATCGGCAAGCCGGACAACTCAGACACAGGAACCGCAGGGCTGTATCGGAACCCTTGCAGAAAATCAGCGCCCTCTGCGCGAACAGACGCTTCCTGATCCGCAGTTTCGATGCCTTCGCATACTGTCTTAATGCCCAAGTCCTTCGCCATTTGCAGCGCCATCGTAAGAACCGTCCGCTCCACGCTGTTGTTTTGGCAATTGTGAACAATAAACCGATCAAGCTTCAGCACATCTGGCTTAATTCGCACGAGGCTGGTTAGCGAAGCATGACCCGTCCCGAAATCATCAATCGCGATCTTCACGCCAAGATCACGAACGGTCTTAAGCGCAACCAACTCCTCTGGCCCCCAATCATCCACAAGAACGGTCTCCAAAATCTCGATCGTGACGCGGACGCCCTCGGCGCGCGCACTTTTCAAAATGCGCAGGAGGTCCGACTTCACCAGACCTTGTTGTGTGACGTTCAAGTGAAGATGTTTGGGGACAGAAGGCGCCCATATGTCACCGTCCAGATTATCCAACGCCTGCTTGAACACGTCCCAGCCAATGTTGTCCGTTAAGCCCAAAGCCACGGCATCTTTGTAAAATGAACCGGGTTACAAAATCCCCCGTACCGGGTGGTTCCAGCGGGCTAACACTTCAAAAGCCGCAGTACAGCCGGATCGCGCATCAATAATTGGTTGAAGGAACGGAACAAACTCACCGCGGTCAAACCCCAATTTGATTTCTTTACGCAGCTGCGTTTGCCGCAGAGCCCGTCGATGCAAAACAGTCGAATAGTAAACGATCTGCCCCTTGCCCTTTTCTTTTGCCGCATAAACAGCAAAGTCCAATCGTTTGGTAATTTCGCGCGATGCTATGTTTGGTGAATTTTGGGCAAACACATCAATGCTCGCACCGATCTCAATCCTCAGACCACGAAACCGAATAGGGCGTGAAAACTGAAGCAAACAGCGATGCGCGATACGCGCTGCATCACTTCCAGATGACAGCGTCCGTAAAACAATGATAAATTCATCCCCGCCCACACGCGTCACAAGGTCTGTAGGCCGCACACAAGATGACAGCCGATGCGCAACCTCGCGCAAGACCGCGTCACCTGCGTCATGGCCATGCAGGTCGTTGATGGACTTAAATCTATCAAGATCGATGCCGATCAACGTCACCAGAGTGGGCTCTGACGTGGACCAGTTATGCATAAGTGCCTGATCATAGGCCCTGCGGTTACCAACCCCGGTCAACGGATCAGTTAAGGCAAGGCGCTCCATTTCACGTTGGCTTTTGTTGACACGCGTGGCGGCTTTGACCCCGAAGCAAAAGATAAAGAAAATGCCTGTTGCAACAATTGCGGCCAATGCAAAATGCGGATCGTCATAGAGGTTGCCAATGTTTTGGTAGAGCAAGGCAAGGATAAGACTGAACGGCACAAAGATCAGCACCTTGCGCCGGGTCTGCTCACTTCCTGCCTTGACGGAAAACAGCACCCGCACCCAGACAGATTGTGGACTGTGTGCCAACAACCCGCATTGCAGCAAGAATATGGTAATCGCCTCTGAACGAAACAGCCCGTAATAGAATGCAAACTGTGTGAATGCCGATGCCCCAAAAGCAAACCCGATAAGAGCCGTAGTTATCATCACGAACACTGAAGTGTCTAAAACCTGTGATACAGCCATCAGCTTTACACCACCATTACAACGAAGCAGCAAGCTGACCGGCATACTGAGCAAAGCAACGGTTGTGACGGTGGAAAGGTCTGAAAAATTCGGTGGTTTGAAATAAACATACACAACTTGCGTAAACAGCAGCGTTGTCGTCATACAGGCCGCGGCAAAATAAGGCATCAGGGTCTTGCAATGCTCTGTTTGACCCAACTTGTTTGTATGTAGCGCAAACACGGCGATACTTTTTCCGAGCAACAACGCGGAGATCAATTTACAGGTGTTCAAAAACGCGGTGTCTGCATTTGACGCATGGCCGCCCACACCAAATGCCCCAACCAGAAGCAATATAAGTGACAGTGCCCCTGCACAAAATGCAGCAAATTTGCCAAGCGAACGTAGATCTAATTGTGAGGGTAGCATTTGCGCGCTCCGGCAGACGATTAATCGGTGCCGTAAGAATTCGTTAACCGCGTTAAAGAAAGGTTAATTAAAATTAACAGAAGATGTATCTTTTGATTTTTGCAGGGCGCTTTTGTGTAGGAGCTGCCTGCGTCTGTGATCGGTGATATGACATATGGGTAAAAGACAGCGCAAATAGTGTCGCGAATGGCTCTTTTGGCTAAACTTCTATTGCTTCATTCTTAGTTCAAAGCCCACCCGTTCATTCGCGAATACGCCATTGAAGTCTTGCGCTCCCCAGTAGTTGTGGACGGACCGAACAAAGAACCGACAAATGTTTTATGCCACGAATTTGCGCGCTGAACTGAGACCGTACAACATCTTAAGGCGAAAAGTATTCAACGAAGTTTGAAACTAAACGCTTTGGTTTTGAAGATATAAATGGTACCCCTACACGTATGCCAATCATTAATGATTTCAATAGGTTACGTAAACAATTTTTATAACAGATAGATAAGTCTCTATAAGTTAAGCTTGGTCAGATTCAGTATTAATAAATTATCATCATAAGTGTAACATCAAGTGTAGCTTCCGGAGGCAAGTTTGCTCCACACCGATATTCAGGTTCGAAAGTGGAGATCGATCAACCTGCGGTCAACGCCTATACTTGCAAGGCTGGGATGACGGAACAAAAGTCTTTGAGTTCCGTACAAAGTCGGGCTGGGTAACCCTTGGGTCATACCCAAAGCTGTCGCCGGCGGAAGCAAGGCAATGATACCAGTCTGCAAGCGTCTCTTGAAAGACAATGTCGTCAGCTCTGCCGGCGAGCAATCAAAGGCGCAGATCGCACCCCAACTGCAACACCGCATACGCGGAGCGCTGAACGCAGCTGGATACGAAAGTATTGGCCGCAAGTTTACCCCTGGGGACTACAAAGGCATGACGATTTTTGCGCTCATAAAGCCATCATGAAGTTAGAAATAGAGTGTACTGACGAGGGGAGCAAACTACTGGAGCTTGCTCCTTTTTGCCCCCGTTCCCACCAATTCAGGGGGAGCGGTAGAGCAAGTAGAGCCGTTGTACCGATACTTTTTACTTACCCCTAACACATTGGTTAATATAAATAATTACTGTACATTTGCAATGACAAGAAAGCGGCTAGAGTGTGAAGTATAAGTTATGTGGAAATTGCTCCCCTCGCTCCCCCTAGGCTTTTTAAATGCCGATCAGCTTAATCGCCGCCAGTGAACACCGCGCGGGCTATTGAAAATCTCGACGGCCGAAGCAGAAGGAAAAGCCTCACTGCCCGACAGGCTTACATCGAAATACCTGTGATTGCAGCGAAGGTGTTTGCCTGTACTTCACTATAGCGGTGTGCATAAGCACGCCTTCCTCAAAACGAAACAGATCGCTACGGTCTTCGTTTTCAGCAGTTGCTCGGAACCCTCCGTTCCCAAGCCGGCGCATGTCGTAATCTTTATGATAAAAGACACCGTCACCAGACACTTTGTTATCGGTCCAAGTGAACGTAAGAGACCGCCCCTCATAAACGGGTCGCATGGCACCCTCAGCAGAAAGAGAAACTCTGTCGAGTTCCTTACAAATGAACGTTCCCAGAGCTTCAGCAGCACTGGTGGTCGCAAGCAGGATGAAGATAACTTTTAACATAAGTAAAGGGTAGCCAATATCGTATCCAAATCAAGTTTTTGCTTGTTCATCCTTCAGTGAGGAAGTCTCCACCTTGCCCGCTGGATACCGGAAGGCAGCGCAAACTGTTGGTCACAAGTAACACAATTGCAAAGGCAGAGCGCTTAATACGCTGTAACAAAATCGGTTCAGAAAGATCACATAAAATACACAGATCCGTTACGCAGCACATCTGCTCCGTGTCCTGCAGTGGGCTGGGTATTACGAAGTGAACATGGAAGTTCTCATGATCTACGCCCTCATGTGCAAAGCACCAGCGTGCCATCCGCATGTTCTGACGCTCAGCTG
>NZ_CBFHHE010000042.1:0-12878 GCF_965655635.1 Nereida sp. | reverse complement strand
TGCCTGCTGAGACGCCCGTGTTCCCAATGGGTGTCGGCAGCAATTTGATCGTTCGCGACGGTGGGTTGCGCGCGGCTGTCATTCGGATGGGCCGCGGTTTTACTGACATAGAAATTAGCGGCACCGCTGTGCGGTCAGGAGTTGCAGCACTTGATGCCCATGTGGCGCGTAAAGCGGCCGATGCCGGTCTTGATTTGACGTTCTTGCGCACAATCCCAGGTTCAATTGGTGGCGCTCTTCGGATGAATGCGGGATGTTATGGGCGGTATACGGCGGATCACTTTATAAAGGCCGAAGCCGTAACGCGCAGCGGTGAGCAGGTTGAACTTGGTCCTGATGATTTAGCCTTTGGCTATCGAACATCTACGTTGCCCGAAGGCTGGGTATTGACCCATGCGGTGTTTGAGGCGCCCGCGGGTGATCCGCAAACCTTGCACGACACAATGGCGGCTCAGCTGGCCAAGCGCGATGAAACCCAGCCGACCAAAGACAGAAGTGCGGGTAGCACTTTTCGCAACCCTGCGGGGTTCAGCTCAACAGGGCGGGCGGATGATGTTCACGACCTAAAGGCGTGGAAAGTGATTGAGGATGCTGGCCTGCGCGGGTTCACACTTGGTGGTGCGCAGGTGTCTCCAAAACATCCGAATTTTCTCATCAACACGGGGGATGCCACCGCTGATGATTTGGAAAAACTGGGCGAGTTGGTGCGAAAAAAGGTTTACGAAAACAGTGGCCTGACGCTAGAGTGGGAAATTATGCGAGTGGGTGAACCTGCCGCAAAATAAGCGCGCAAGAAAAGCGGGCAACGATGAGAATGGCGGGCAGAGCAGCCCTCGGACATGAAAAGAAGCGTGCAACCATGCGCGCGCAATCCGTTCTGACGAGAGCGGGGAGATGAGGCAAACGGTGGGTAAGTCAGGCAGTGACCCCCTAAAAATTGCAGTACTGATGGGCGGGCCAAGCGCAGAGCGTGAGGTCTCTTTGTCGTCCGGTGAGCAAGTGTGCGCTGCACTCAGCAGTCTTGGTCATGATGTTCATTCGATTGATGCTGGCACAGATCTTGGAGCGCAGCTGTTGGCGCTTGCCCCTGATGTGGCGTTCAATGCACTACACGGACGATGGGGCGAGGACGGGTGCGTTCAGGGCCTGCTAGAATGGCTCAACATTCCCTATACGCATTCGGGCGTTATGGCATCTGCGATCGCGATGGACAAAACCCGCACCAAAGAGGTTTATGCCGCCGCCGCGCTGCCTTTCGTACCAAGCGTGATTGCGCGGCGCGAAGATGTGATGGCGACCCACGTGATGCCTGTGCCGTATGTGGTCAAACCTAATAATGAAGGGTCCAGCGTTGGGGTCTATCTGGTTGCTGATGGCGCCAATGGTCCTCCGCAACTGTCCGACGACATGCCAGATGAGATGATGGTCGAAGCCTATGCAGATGGTCGTGAGTTAACGGCCACCGTTATGGGGGACCGTGTTTTTGCCGTAACTGATATTTTGACCGACGGTTTTTATGACTATGACGCGAAATATGTAGCGGGCGGGTCGCGTCATGTTGTGCCTGCGGATATTCCGGATGAAATCACCAAAGCGTGTCAGGATTACGCGTTGCGCGCCCATGCTGCGCTGGGCTGTCGTGGCGTTTCGCGAACTGATTTTCGCTGGGACGAGGCGCGTGGCATTGACGGTATCATCTTGCTTGAAACCAACACGCAGCCAGGCATGACGCCAACATCGCTTAGCCCTGAACAGGCGCAACACGCAGGGCTGTCCTACGCTGAGTTTTGCGAATGGATGGTAAGGGACGCGTCATGCAACAGATAGGCAAACGCCAAATTCTGCGTGCGCACACGCCCAATACTGAACAGCCTGAGGCGTCAGCACCGCGCCGTGACCCTGCGCCGTCAAAGTGGGCATATCGCTATCACCGTCTGCGACTGCGTCCCGGATACCGCAGCTTTGTGCGCCTTGGTTTGCCGTTGTGTGTCGCGGCACTTGTTGCGGGTGTTTATTTTGCTCAGTCAGATAACCGCGCCAAAACAGTTGCCGCGTGGCAGCAGGCCCGTGCACAGCTTGAAACGCGACCCGAGTTCATGGTTAACGTTATGGCAATCGACGGCGCGTCTGATGCGACAGCGGCCGCAATTCGTGAAGTTTTGCCTGTTGATTTGCCTGTCTCCAGCTTTGATCTGGACCTTGAGACAATGCGTCAAACAGTTGAAAGCCTTGATGCGGTAAAGACTGCGTCCCTTGCGGTTCGTACCGGAAATTTATTGCAGATAGATGTGTATGAGCGGGTGCCAGCAGTTGTTTGGCGTCATCACGAGGGGATGGAGCTGCGTGATGATGCAGGACAGCGTGTGGCAGCGGTTGAAGACAGAAATGCCTACCCGCATCTGCCACTGATCGCAGGTATGGGGGCGCAAGACCACGTAGCTGAGGCGCTGCAAGTGATCGCCGCTGCGGCGCCGATTGCTGATCGTGTTCAAGGATTGGTCCGCATGGGCGAGCGTCGTTGGGACGTTGTCCTGCAAACGGGGCAGCGCATAATGCTGCCCGTGGATGCACCTGTAACGGCGCTTGAACGTGTGGTGATCTTAGACCGTGCGCAAGATATTTTGAACCGCGATGTCATGGCCGTTGATATGCGATTGTCATATCGCCCGACTGTGCGTTTGGGCGAAGCGGCCAGCGAAGACATCCGTGAAATCAATGAAATTGAGTTTGGAGGCCAACGATGAGCCAGCCCTATGCCATGCAACGCGCCATGCGAACCGCCCGCAAAGCGGCCCTTCAAAAAGGTGTCATTGCGGTATTGGATATCGGTACATCAAAGACAGCGTGCTTTGTTTTGCGGTTTGACGGCTCTGAAAGCCCGTCCTCTGAGGGGATCGGGTCACTGGCCGGCCAGTCAAGTTTCCGCGTCATTGGCGTTGCGACAACCCGTTCACGTGGGGTGAGTTTTGGCGAAATCACCACAATGGCTGAGACAGAGCGCGCCATCCGTACCGCTGTGCAGGCCAGCCAAAAAATGGCGGAGACCCGCGTAGATCATGTGATTGTTTCCTTCAGTGGCGCGAACCCGCGCAGTTACGGTCTTGATGGTAAAGTTGAACTTGAAACAGGCGTAGTGACAGATGAGGACATTGGTCGCGTTCTGGCGATGTGCGATGAGCCTGACATCGGTGCGGGCCGCGAGGTTTTGCATGCGCAGCCTGTGAACTTTGCGCTAGATTATCGGTCCGGTCTTGCGGATCCGCGCGGGCAGGCGGGTCAAGAATTGATGACCGATCTGCATCTGCTGACGGTTGATGCGCCCGTTATTCAAAACATCGTACAATGCGTGAAGCGCTGCGACCTAGAACTGGCTGGCCTTGCTTCCGCGGCATATTCCAGTGGCCTTTCTGCCTTGATCGAGGACGAGCAAGAACTGGGTGCTGCATGTATCGACATGGGCGGCGGCTCCACCAGCATTTCGATTTTCATCAAAAAACACATGATTTACTCAGATGCGGTCCGTATGGGTGGCGATCACGTTACATCTGATATCGCGATGGGTCTGCGTGTGCCAACGCCAACAGCGGAACGGCTCAAGACGTATTACGGCGGTGTGCACGCCACCGGTATGGATGACCGTGACATGATCCAACTTGGCGGTGATACGGGCGATTGGGAGCTTGATAGCCGTCAGGCAAGCCGCGCCGAGTTGATTGGCATCATGCGTCCCCGCGTAGAGGAAATTCTGGAAGAAGCGCGCGCACGGCTTGATGCGGCGGGCTTTGAACATCTGCCGAGCCAGAAGATTGTTCTGACTGGTGGTGCGAGCCAAATCCCTGGCCTTGACGGGTTGGCCAGCCGCATTTTGGGGCAGCACGTCCGCATGGGGCGGCCGTTGCGGGTTCAGGGGCTCCCGCAGGCCGTAACAGGGCCTGCATTTTCGTCTGCTGTCGGGCTAGCGCTTTTTGCAGCGAACCCTCAAGACGAGTGGTGGGACTTTGATGTGCCGACCGAAATGTATCCCGCGCGCAGCCTAAAGCGCGCCTTCCGGTGGTTCAAAGACAACTGGTAACCCCGAAATCTATGGCTGTACCCCCAGATGAGGGGCTTTTGAGCGGTTTTTTGCCGTTATTTTGTGCTGAAATCACCGTTTTTCAGGTGACGCGCACCAATTGCCGCGTTATCATACTTGCTAATAAAGGCAGTACGCACCTGTAAAAGCAGGGCGAGCACAATGTTGAAAACGAGCCGCATCCAGAAAATTTGGGGGCTGCGGCGAACTCAGGCGGATATATCACTATGGCACTTAACCTCTCCATGCCCGGACAAGAAGATCTCAAACCCCGCATCACTGTTTTCGGTGTTGGGGGCGCTGGCGGTAACGCTGTTGATAACATGATCGAAAAAGCCCTTGAGGGGGTTGAGTTCGTCATCGCCAACACAGACGCGCAGGCATTGCAGCAGTCTGGTGCGCCATCGAAAATTCAGCTTGGTGTGAAAGTGACCGAAGGCCTTGGTGCCGGTGCGCGTGCCTCTGTTGGTGCTGCCGCTGCTGAGGAAAGCATTGAGCAAATCGTTGACCACCTCGCAGGTGCGCACATGTGCTTTATCACTGCTGGCATGGGTGGTGGTACTGGTACAGGTGCTGCGCCAATCATCGCGCAAGCGGCGCGTGAGTTGGGTGTTTTGACTGTTGGTGTGGTCACAAAGCCGTTCCAGTTTGAGGGTGCAAAGCGCATGCGTCAGGCTGAAGAGGGTATTGAAGCACTGCAAAAGATGGTGGACACGCTGATCATCATTCCTAACCAAAACCTATTCCGTTTGGCGAATGAGAAAACGACATTCACCGAAGCTTTTTCGATGGCTGATGATGTCCTTTATCAAGGCGTTAAAGGTGTGACTGATTTGATGATCCGTCCCGGTCTGATCAACCTCGACTTCGCAGACGTTCGTGCCGTGATGGACGAAATGGGCAAGGCGATGATGGGAACAGGCGAGGCGTCTGGCGAGGATCGTGCGCAGCAGGCTGCAGAGAAAGCCATTGCGAACCCACTTCTCGACGAAATTAGCCTCAACGGTGCGAATGGTGTGCTCATCAACATCACCGGCGGCTACGATCTTACGTTGTTCGAGCTGGATGAAGCGGCAAATGTTATTCGTGACAAAGTGGACGCGGATGCAAACATCATCGTCGGTTCAACTTTGGACACAACTCTCGATGGCATCATGCGCGTAAGTGTCGTGGCAACCGGTATCGACGCTGCTGCCAGTGTCCACGATGTACCCGTCCCACGCCGTGCCAGCGCTACACCTGCTGCGCCACAACAAGCCGCTCAACCAGAGCCAGCTCAGCCCGCACCAGTCGCAGCGCGTGAAGCCACGGCAGAGCCTAGCTTGTTTAACGAGCTTGATGCAGAGCAGCCTGCTGGGGCTGATGCTGCAGAGAACATTTTCGACGCGTATTCTGCTGGTGGTGACGTACCTCCTCCCGCGTACCAGCCAGCACCTGAGGCGCCTGCGGCCGAGCAGTATGTCGCGCCGCAAGCGCCTGCACCTGGACAGCCCTCTGCTGAAGCGCTTGCGCGTTTGAATGCAGCCGTGTCCAACACGCCCGCACGTGAAGCGCAGCCTGCTCCAACTGCAGCCCCTGCGTCGCAAGTGCCCGAAGCAGCAGAGCGTCCTCGTTTTGGCATCAACAGCTTGATTGGTCGCATGACTGGTGGGGCCGAGCAGTCAGAGCGTTCCGCTCCGGCGGCCATGCGCCAGCAGCCTCCGGTTCAAGAAACATATGATGATGAGCAAAGCACAAATGCCGAGCAAGACCGCATCGAAATTCCAGCATTCTTGCGCCGTCAAGCGAACTAGGTTTTGCTAAATAAATTCAATGGGCCGCTTCCTTTGGAGGCGGCCTTTTTTGTTTTACCCTAATGACTTAATGAAAAATATGGCGATGTTCCGCCGAGCCGCAGATCGACTGTTACAAAACGTTACAAACTGTTAATTGTGACTTCGGTAGACTTTTCATAGCAAGGTTGCACAAACGCATCACCTGTCTGAGGCACATCTTGCAAACTACACTTCGCACTCCTGTTACATTTACCGGCACCGGCCTGCACTCAGGCCGCGCCGTGCGTATGACGGTTGCACCCGCCTCTGCGAATTACGGTATCTGGTTTCGCCGCACGGATGTGGCATCTTCGAAGGATAATTTGATCCCAGCCACTTGGGACCGCGTAGAGATTTCTCCGCTTTGCACGTTGTTGGTCAATGATGCTGGTGTAACAGTTTCGACGGTTGAGCACGTTATGGCGGCATTGACCGGCTGCGGCATTCATAATGCAGTGATCGAAATTGATGGTGGCGAAGTGCCCATTCTGGACGGGAGTTCGGTCACTTTTGCACAATCGTTCCTGAACGCGGGCGTCCAAACTTTGGGCGCCCCCCTGCAGGCGATCCGAATTCTGAAAGATACTGAAGTCAAAGTAGGCGGCGCGGCTGCATCACTCTCCCCTTCGGATGCGCTTGAAATTGATTTCTCAATTGATTTCGCGGACGGCGCGATTGGCCGACAGCGCAAGCACCTCAATCTGCGCAACGGCACGTTTGTGCGTGAGCTGTCAGATAGCCGTACGTTCTGCCGTCAATCAGACGTTGATGCGATGCGCTCAAACGGGTTGGCGTTGGGTGGCACATTGTCCAACGCAGTTGTTGTTGATGGTGACGCAGTCCTCTCTCCTGGCGGGTTCCGCCACGCGGATGAAGCGGTACGTCATAAAATGCTCGATGCGTTGGGTGATTTGTCGCTTGCAGGGCACCCTATTTTGGGCCGTTACACCGGCGTTCGCGCAGGGCATGCAATGACGAACCGTTTGTTGCGCGCGCTCTTTGCGGACCCAAGCGCCTTTGAAGTTGTTACATGCACACCTGAAATGGCATCTGGCCTGCCGGGTGCGGGTGTTGAGGTGTTGGATCTGCCGCACGCCTGCTGATCAATCGTTTTTGTTCGTGTTCTGGGCGCGTCACTGCGGATAGCCTCTGGATAAATCTTTGAGCAGTCTTTACACATTTTGTTAAAGGACCGAGAGAGGGATCGACGGGCCATGCGGGAACGCGCGACGCAGTCACGAGTAAAACTAAAATTGCCCCAAATACAGGGCGGCTACGCTCGTGCCGCACGGGCAACTGTTGCGGTAGTTGGGCTTGTTGCGATTGCTGGTTGTGCTGAGTTGTCAAACGAAGGGCGTGATCGCCCGCTGGAATCGTACACCGCCGAAGAAATCTACCAACGTGGTGAATTTGAACTGGCTGAGAGCAACCCCGAAGAAGCCGCCCGCTTTTTTGGCGAAGTCGAGCGCCTTTATCCTTATTCTGAATGGGCTAAGCGTGGTCTGATTATGCAGGCATTCGCGTTCCACAAAGACCGTGATTATCCAAGTTCACGGGCCGCGGCACAGCGGTTTATCGACTTTTATCCAGCGGATGAGGATGTCGCATATGCGCAGTACCTCTTGGCGCTTAGTTTTTATGATCAAATCGATGAGATTGGTCGCGACCAAGGTTTGACGTTTCAGGCGTTGCAGGCGTTGCGGACCGTGATCGAGCGGTATCCGGATACGGAATATGCGCGTTCTTCGATTTTGAAATTTGATCTGGCTTTTGACCACCTTGCGGCCAAAGAAATGGAAATTGGCCGTTATTATTTGCGCAAAGGCCACTTTACGGCGGCCATTAACCGCTTCCGTGTAGTTGTCGAAGATTTCCAAACAACGTCGCACACACCCGAAGCCTTGCACCGCTTGGTCGAAAGCTATGTGTCACTTGGTTTGGCTGATGAAGCAAAAACAGCTGGTGCGATCCTTGGGTATAATTTCCAGTCAACGGACTGGTATCAAGATAGTTTCAATTTGTTGACGAGTAACGGTCTTGAGGCAGAAGCCAGCGGAGACAGCTGGCTACGCCAAATTTACCGTCAGGTTCTCAAGGGCGAATGGCTGTAGCACGAAGATGCTGCGCGGGCTGGACATACGGGACATGCTTATCATTGACCGACTGGAGTTGAACTTCAGCGCGGGGCTCAACGTTTTAACTGGCGAAACCGGTGCTGGTAAATCCATTCTTCTCGATAGTCTTGGCTTTGTATTGGGTTGGCGTGGACGTGCGGAATTGGTGCGTCAAGGAGCGGATCAAGGTGAAGTGACCGCGTGGTTTGAGCTGTCACCGGATCATGCGGCGTTTGATGTTTTGCGTGAAGCAGGGTGGGATGTTGAGGATGAGCTGATCCTGCGCCGCGTGAATACTCGCGATGGGCGTAAAACCGCGTGGATTAACGATCGCCGGGCCAGCGGTGAGGTGTTGCGCGCTGTCTCCGAGACTTTGGTTGAATTGCACGGACAACACGATGATCGCGGTTTGCTGAATGCACGCGGTCACCGCGCTTTGCTGGATGAATTTGCGGGCCCTGAGGCTGCGCTGTCGGATGTGGCTACCCATTGGCGAGATGTTCGTGCAGCAAACCGTGCGCTGGATGCAGCGCGGACCGCGTTGGCCGCCGTTAAAGACGAAGAAGAATTTTTGCGCCACGCTGTGGGGGAGCTGGATACGCTTGCCCCTGAGCCCGGCGAAGAAGCCGCACTCGACACGCGCCGACGTTTGATGCAAGGCGCAGAGAAAATTCGTGATGATATTGCCCGCGCGCACACAGCCATGGGGCGGGACGGCGCAGAAGCGCAGCTGGATGCGGCGATGCGGTGGCTTGATGATGCCGCGAGCGGCGCAGAAGGGGGCCTTGATGAGCCCGTTGCAGCGCTTTCTCGGGCCATGTCAGAACTCGCCGATGCACAAGCCGGCGTAGACCGTGTGCTTGATAGTTTGGCGTTTAATCCGTCCGAGCTTGAAGACACCGAAGAGCGGCTTTTTGCGATCCGTGCTCTTGCGCGTAAACATGACGTGTTGCCTGATGATTTGGCCGCGTTTGCGGATGAGTTGCGGATAAAGTTGCAGGCTCTGGACGGTGGGGCGCACACGATTGCCGATCTTGAGGCAGCATTGGCTGCGGCGCAAAAGACCTATGATCGTGCCGCCGATGCATTGACCGAGCAACGCCAGCTGGCCGCAGCTAATCTTGATGCTGCAATGTTGGCAGAGCTGGCGCCCTTGAAGATGGAGCGCGCGGTTTTCACCACTGATGTCACGCCTTGCGATGCTGGACCAACCGGCAAAGACGAAGTTGCTTTTCGCGTGGCGACCAACCCAGGTGCGTCCTCAGGTCCGCTTAACAAGATCGCGTCTGGTGGCGAATTGAGCCGTTTCTTGTTGGCGCTGAAAGTGTGTTTGACGCGCTCTACGACTGGGCTGACCATGATCTTCGATGAAATTGATCGCGGAGTCGGGGGTGCCACAGCGGATGCCGTTGGCCGTCGTTTGGCCGAAGTCGCAAGTGCGGGGCAAGTTTTGGTTGTGACACACAGCCCCCAAGTTGCGGCATTGGGCGCGCATCATTGGCGTGTGGAAAAGCGCGTCACTGCAGGACCAGACGGGGACATTACCACGTCGACGGTTGTGCCGTTAAACGCCGAAGACCGTGTTGATGAGCTAGCCCGAATGCTTTCTGGCGACAAAATTACCGACGAGGCGCGTGGTGCGGCCCGCGCTTTGCTGGGTGGCTGATTCTTGGCGGCGGTACATCAGGGCTGTGGCAAAAGCTGCGTGCGTCACTTCGTCAGGCAGCGCACACGCTGCGTGATGTGATCCGCCTAATCCGTGCAAACGGCCCCAGTCAAATCCAGTTTTGGTTTATCGCACTTGGGGTCGGTATTGCGGCGGGTTTTGCAGCTGTTTTCTTTCGTAAAGGCATCACCGCGTTGCAAAGCTGTGTCTACGGCGCACCAGATATTCAGCGTATTCATTCGTTTGCGGCAGACCTGCATTGGATTTGGCTGGTGACGCCGCCCGTAATTGGCGGGCTTATCGTTGGACTTATATTGCATAACTTCACCGATGATGGACGCGTGCGTAGTGTTGCGGATGTCATAGAAGGCGCTGCGATGAACGAGGGACGCGTTGAACGCCGTGCTGGATTGGCTTCGGCGGTAGCGTCGCTAATTACGCTTTCAACAAGTGGCTCAACAGGCCGCGAGGGACCTGTGGTGCATATGGCGGCGGTTCTGTCGACGTGGGTTAGCAATTGGATTAAGGCAGACGGAATTACCGGGCGCGACTTGTTAGGATGTGCAGTTGCCGCTGCTGTCTCGGCCAGCTTTAACGCCCCTATTGCAGGTGCACTTTTTGCGCTTGAGATGATCTTACGGCACTTCGCCGTCCATGCGTTTGCGCCGATCGTGATTGCCTCTGCGGCGGGTACGGTGATTAACCGGTTGATGTTTGGGGACGTGACCGAATTCACGCTGAGCCAAGCAAACACCCTGTCATTTTACCAAGAATTGCCTGCTTTTTGATGCTGGGCCTGACATGCGGCTTGGTGGCTGTTGTCATGATGCGGAGCATTTTTGGGCGGATGATGTCACTACACGCTGGCAGGCACGCTTTTCCATACAGCGGTATCTACGCCCCGCGTTTGCCGGTCTTGCTTTGGGCGTCTTGGCTATCAGCTTTCCGCACATCATTGGCGTAGGCTACGAGACTACTTCCGCGGCGCTTACAGGACGCCTGCTCTGGCACGAAGCGATTGTCTTTGCAGTGCTGAAAGTAGTCGCTGTAGCGATAACCATGGCTGGCCGGATGGGGGGCGGGGTATTTTCGCCGTCTTTGATGGTGGGTGCGCTGACGGGGCTGACATTTGGATATGTTGCAACCGCGCTGCTTCCCGATGTTTCGGGTGCTACGACGCTTTATGCCTTGGCGGGAATGGGCGCTGTCGCAGCTGCAGTTTTGGGCGCACCGATCTCGACGACTTTGATTGTGTTCGAACTTACGGGCGACTGGCAAACGGGACTGGCCGTGATGGTGGCAGTGTCGCTTTCTACGATTGTGGCCAGCCGATTGGTGGATCACTCGTTCTTCTTGTCTCAGCTTGAACGGCGCAACATCCATCTCGCGGCGGGGCCACAAGCCTATTTGTTGGCATTATTTAACGTGGCTAACGTCATGCGCCCCGTATCAGATGAGAATGCAGCAAGCGCAGAATACTGCTGGGAGCTGATCGAACAGGGGGTCTATGTGGACGGGAACGCGACGCTTGAGCAGGCGATGCCTTTGTTTGAGGCCTCCCACATCAGCTTTATTCCCGTCGTCACATTAGGCGGTGAAGATGCGCCACCTGAATTGTGGGGCGCGCTTTTTTAAGTGGACGCCCTACGTGCGTACAACAAGGCGCTGGCCGAAACTGCCGCTGAAGAGCACAGCTAAAGCCTAGACGTTTTCGACAGTGACCCGCGATGTGTCAAAAGCGATGTGCTCTTTGATGCGCATGGCTGCTTCGGTGGGGCTTTCATACGACCAAGCGGCGTCTTCAAGAGCACCGGATTTTGTCTGAATAGTGTAGTGGCTCGCAGGGCCTTTCGCGGGGCAGGTGGTCACTGTTTCTGAGGCATCCAGAAAGGCCATCGCCACGTCGGCAACGGGAAAGTACATCACTTCTGCCAAATCACCTTCGCTCAGGATCAGTGCGTCGCGGGTTTCGCCGATGACGGCACCAGCCACACGGACGACTGTCGTTGTATCTGCACGGCGAACGTTAATGGTGTTGGTCATATGTGATCCTTTCCAAGAGGTGCCGTGGCCAGTTCAAGCCATGCCGCCGCTGATTTTGACAGTTTACCTGATAACTTACGACTAATGTCTGCGTGATATGCATTGAGCCACGCGCGTTCATCAGCGCCCAGGCTGCCTGTATCTATCAATCGGCGATCAATTGGAACCCATGTCAGTGTTTCAAAACACATCATTGGTGTTCGTGTCTGTGCTGCATCACGTACAATAACCAAGTTTTCGATGCGGATGCCAAATTTGTCCTCGACGTAGTAGCCCGGCTCATTCGATAAAATCATGCCTGCTTGCAAAGGCTCATGTGAGGCGCGGCTAATGCGCTGCGGGCCCTCATGGACACACAGGTAGACGCCGACGCCGTGGCCAGTACCATGACCGAAGTCCAGGCCCTCTGACCATAAAAATTGCCGCGCGAGAGGGTCAAGATCACGGCCTGCGGCCCCTTTCGGAAACTTAACCTGCGACACAGCAATCATGCCGCGTAAAACTGCCGTAAAGCATTTCGTCATCTCGGCAGTCGGTGTGCCGAGCGCAACAGTGCGGGTGATATCGGTTGTTCCGTCGATGTATTGCCCACCGCTGTCGATCAGCAGCATTGAGTTTGTATCAAGCTTGCGGTTCGTTTCTTCGGTCACGCGGTAATGAACAATTGCGCCATTTGGCCCTGAGCCGCAGATGGTCTCAAAACTGATGTCGCGCAGTGCGCCCGTTGCCTCGCGAAAGCTTTCAAGTTTTGTGACAACGTCAATTTCGCTCAGCGTGCTGTGATCTGCCGCGTCCAGCCATGCCAAAAACTCAACCATGGCAGCTGCGTCGCGGATATGTGCGGCCTTAGTACCATTTAGTTCCGCCTCGTTCTTGCATGCTTTCGGCAAGATGCACGGATCACGGGAAAGCACAGGCTGGGCAAGCTGCGATACCACGGCCACGGGAATGCTTGATTTATCAACCAGCACATCGCCTTGTAAGGCCTGTAGGGCTTGCTCAAATTCGTCCCACTCTCGCAAAGTCAGCCCATCTTGAAGCTTAAGTTTTGCAAATTTTTGGGTATCGCTGAAAAGCTCGACGGCACCGGTAGCATGCAAAATAGCAAAGGCTTGGACAATCGGGTTGCGGGGAATGTCGCTGCCGCGAATGTTGAAAAGCCAACAAAT
>NZ_CBFHHE010000041.1:0-13128 GCF_965655635.1 Nereida sp. | reverse complement strand
ATTTGGCCGTGTTGACCAGATCAGTTACCCTTCAGTTGTTGCGCCGCTTGGGTTGATCACGGGCGCGGTTGATACAAATGCGACACTTGGGGACGCACAATGATCCGCACGCCACTTCGCCCCCTTGCTCGTATTTTGAAAGCCCGCGAAAGCGGCGAAAATCCTGATGCGATCGAGCGTGACAACAAACGTAAGCGTCACGAAGAAATGCGCGATCAGTCCCGCCGCCGTGCAGAGGGTAGCTTGGTGGTCTTGGGGCTGTTCTTTTTGACCGCATTCGGTGCTGTAGGTGGGCGCATGGCGACACTGTCTGCCTCGGATTTGGCGGAGCCGCGCAGCTCTGCGATGAACGTGCAAATCCGATCAAACCGCGCAGACATTCTTGACCGTCGTGGCCGCATTTTAGCGACAAATCACGATACGTATTCGCTGTATGCGCATCCTCATCAGATGATTGATAAGGACGGCACAATTGCAAAGTTGCTTGAGATATTCCCTGATCTGAACGAGCAAAAACTGCGCAAGGAACTTGGCGGCAATCGCAAGTTTGCGTGGGTTAAAAAACGGCTTAGTCCTGAGCAAAAGCAAGCCGCGCATGACATTGGTGACCCAGGGTTGCTGTTCGGGCCGCGTGAGATGCGTCTTTACCCCAACGGCGCGATTGCGGCGCATATCTTGGGTGGCACACGCTTTGGTGAACAGGGCGTAAGTAGTGCAGAAGTATTGGGTGTTGCAGGTGTTGAAAAGTTCTTCGATGACCGTCTACGCGACCCTGCCAAAGCCCATGAGCCGCTTGAGTTGTCGCTTGACCTGACGGTGCAGGCAGCATCCGAAGAAGTATTGTTCAACGGTATGAAGATCATGAACGCCAAAGGCGCGTCATCGGTATTGATGGACGCAAAATCCGGCGAGGTGATCAGCGTCGTTAGCCTACCTGATTTTGATCCCAACAACCGCCCGCGTCCCTTGACCGTTGCTGACAAAGACAAAGACCAAAGCGACAGCCCACTTTTCAACCGCGCGTTGCAGGGTGTGTACGAGCTTGGCTCGACGTTCAAGATTTTCACGGCCGCACAAGCTGTTGATCTGGATATCGCGGATGCCGAGACCATCATTGATACGAATGGTCCGATGCGTGTTGGACGGCGTTCTATCGGTGAGTTTGAGAACAAAAACTACGGCAAGCTCAGCGTGTCAGACATCATAGTGAAGTCTTCGAACCGCGGCACTGGACGCTTGGCGCTTGAGATCGGCGCAGAGCGTCAGCAAGAGTTCCTTAAATCCTTGGGCTTTTTTGAGGCCGCACCCGTTGAAACTGTTGAGCGTGGCACGCCTTTGCTACCCTCCAATTGGACCGAGTTGAGCACCGTGACCATCAGTTACGGCCACGGCTTGTCTACCTCGCCCGTGCAGCTTGCGGCGGGCTATGCAGCCATCGCGAATGGCGGCACTGCGGTCACGCCAACACTGTTGAAGCAAGACGGCACAGTGCCGCTTGGCCCCCGCGTCATGTCGCCCGAGGCAGCACGCGAGGCGCAAAAAATGCTGCGCGCTGTGGTCACAGATGGCACCGCAAGCTTTGGCGATGTGCCAGGGTATTCAGTTGCCGGTAAAACAGGTACGGCAGACAAGCCAAAACCAACGGGCGGATATTATGAGGACCGCGTCATTGCGACTTTTGCGACAATGTTCCCAAGCCATGATCCAACGTACGTTTTAATTGTGACATTGGATGAACCGGAGATCATGGGGCTGGGTCGGATGCGTCGCTCGGCAGGATGGACTGCGGTGCCGGTGACCGCTGAAATGATCCGGCGTGTGGCACCGCTTTTGGACCTGCGCCCAACTGTTGAACCTGCTACCCTTGCGCGTGTAACACTGACCTCACAGTAGGGCCTTCGCGGCAGCAACATGCGGCTGTCAGGGTGGGGCATCACTGGGTGTGTTTCTGAGGAGCATTGGCAGAAATGAAGATAAAAACACTTTCGCAACTTGGGCTGACAGCGGCGCGGGACGTTGCCATCACGGGGGTGGCTTTAGATAGCCGCGTCGTGGAAGCTGGCTTTTTGTTTGCGGCTTTTGCTGGTGCACAAGTTCACGGGGCCAGCTTTATCCAATATGCGCTGCGCCAAGGGGCTGCGGCGATTTTGACTGACCCTGAGGGTGCGGAGATCGCCAAGAAAGAGCTGACCGCCTCTGCTGCTGTGCTGATCATAGCAGATGAGCCGCGCCAAACGTTTGCGCGCGCCACGTCCCTTTGGTTCGGCGCCCAGCCCGAGACTATGGTGGCTGTGACGGGCACCAATGGCAAAACATCTGTCGCCACTTTTGTGCGGATGATTTGGGAAGAGATGGGCAAGCCCGCGGTCAACCTTGGAACAACCGGCGTTGAGGGGCACTGGACCGCACCGCTGGCGCATACGACGCCAGATCCCATTACGCTGCACGCGGCTTTGGCTGAGGCCACGCACAACGGTGTGGCATATGCGGCCATGGAGGCGTCATCGCACGGGCTGGATCAGCACAGGCTGGACGGGTGCCATATCAAAGTGGCGGGCTTTACGAATTTCACCCAAGATCATCTGGACTACCATGAAACGTTTGAGGCGTATTTCGCTGCCAAGATGGGTCTTTTCGAGCGCATTTTGGTCGAAGACGGCACAGCAGTTATTAATATTGACGATGCAATGGGGCCGCGCGTTAAGCAGCTTTGCGTCGCCCGTGATCTTGATGTGATAATCGTCGGCAAACCCGAGGACGCGGACCTGCACATATTGGATCACCGTCTTGATGCTACAGGCCAGACACTACGGATCGCGTGGCAAGGCAAAGCACGGACGCTGCGCCTGAACGTCATGGGGCAGTTTCAAGCAGAGAACGCCCTTGTTGCGGCAGGCATGGTCATTGCCGCAGGTGGCGCGGCGGATGAAGTATTTGACAGTCTTGCGCATCTCAAAACCGTGCGTGGCCGCATGGAGCTGGCCGCAACCCGCCAGAACGGCGCAGCGGTTTTCGTAGATTACGCGCATACGCCTGATGCAGTACGATCGGCTATTGCTTCGCTGCGTGGGCACATTATTGGCAAACTGGTTGCTGTCATTGGGGCCGGCGGTGACCGTGATACCGCCAAACGCCCTTTGATGGGTGCCGCTGCGGCCGCGGCTGCGGATGTAGTGATTGTGACTGATGACAACCCGCGCTCCGAAGACCCTGCAGCGATCCGCGCAGCAGTCACGGAAGGATGTCCAGATGCGATCAACGTGGCCGATAGGGCAGAAGCAATTCTTCGCGGCGTCGATATGCTGGAAGAGGGTGACGCTCTTTTGATTGCGGGCAAAGGTCACGAGACGGGTCAAATTATTGGTGCGGATGTTTTGCCATTTGATGACGTGGAACAGGCCAGCATTTCAGTGGCCGCTTTGGATGGGATGGTGTGAGATGAGCTTATGGACCAGTGCACAAGCGGTTGAAGCCACAGGTGGGGTCGCCCAAGGAAGCTGGGCCGTAGATGGCATCAGCATTGACACGCGCACCATTGCTGCCGGCGATTTATTCGTTGCGCTGAAAGACGTACGCGACGGGCATGATTTTGTGGCAGCAGCCTTTGAGGCCGGCGCGGGTGCTGCGATGGTTTCGCGTGTACCTGACGGCTTGCCAATCGATGCGCCACTTTTGATTGTTGATGATGTGTTGACCGCGCTTGAGCGGTTGGCAGTAGCCGCCCGCGCACGAACCGACGCCAAAGCTGTTGGTGTCACGGGCAGCGTCGGCAAAACCTCTACCAAAGAAATGCTTCGCGATGTGTTGTCTGCCCAAGGACGTACCCATGCGTCTGTGGCTAGTTACAACAATCACTGGGGCGTGCCGCTGACATTGGCACGAATGCCTGCGGATACACAGTTTGCCGTAATTGAGATGGGGATGAACCATCCCGGTGAGATTGCGCCGTTATCCAAGTTGACCCGCCCCCATGTGGCTATGGTGACAACGGTCGCGCCTGCGCATCTTGAGGCTTTTGAAAACATCGAAGGCATCGCGCGTGAAAAGGCTTCAATCATGGATGGGCTTGTCGCAGGCGGCGTTGCTGTACTAAACGCTGATATCGCGACGAGTGAAATTTTACAGAACCATGCGCTCAAATCGGGCTGCGAGATGCGGCTTTTTGGCGAAATGTCATCCGCCTACCAACTGCGTTCCGCCCGCGTTTTGAATGACCTCACTATTGTTGAAGCCCGCATTGAAACAGACACGGGCGCAGAAGACATTTTGTTTAAAGTGATGTCTGCAGGCACGCATTTTGCGATGAACGCGCTTGGTGCATTGGCGGTTGTGGATGCGCTAGGCGGTGATCTGGGCCGTGCAGCGATCGATATGGCGCGCTGGCAGCCGCCTGCGGGGCGCGGCATGCGCGAGCGGATTGTGCTTGATGTTGTTGAGACGGATGCTGTGATCGACCTAATTGATGATGCTTATAACGCCAACCCTGCGTCCCTTGCAGCGGCCTTGGCCGTGCTCAGTAGTGCAGAGCCGCAAGATAATCTTGGGCGGGTCAGCTCAGGCAGACGCATCGCAATCTTGGGCGATATGCTTGAGTTAGGCAGCGATGAAATGGCCATCCACGCAAGTGTTGCCCAAGATCCAAATTTGGCCTCCGTTAGCAAAGTGCATTGTGTCGGACCGCGCATGAAGGCGCTCTATGATGCTCTTGGGGCACCACAGCGCGGGCGGTGGTACGAAACGGCTGAAGAACTTGTTGCCGAAGTGAGCCATATTGTCGATGCCGGTGATGTGGTTTTGGTCAAAGGCTCATTGGGCAGCGGTGTCACTCAGGTCGTTGATGCCTTGCGTAAATTGGGTCAAAGCACTACCAGTATCACCTGAATCCTGACGAAGAACGGGGACGACCACAAAATGCTGTATTGGCTGACCGAGCTTTCTGACGGGGGCGATTTTTTTAACCTGTTTCGCTATATTACTTTTCGCGCAGGTGGGGCGTTTCTAACAGCGCTGATTTTTGGGTTTGTGTTTGGGCCGACCCTCATCAACGTGTTGCGCCGCAAACAAGGCAAGGGCCAGCCGATCCGTGAAGATGGCCCACAAGGTCACTTTGTCAAAGCGGGCACACCCACGATGGGGGGCTTGCTTATTTTGTCGGCCGTTCTGTTTTCAACGCTGGTTTGGGCGCGGTGGGACAATCATTTCGTCTGGCTGGTTTTGTTCGTCACGATGACGTTTGGGGCGATCGGCTTTGCGGATGACTATGCCAAAGTCTCAAAGCAAAACACCGACGGGGTCAGTGGCCGCGTGCGGCTTTTGTTGGGCTTTGTCATTGCGGGTATTGCTGGTTTTTGGGCCAGTCAGGTGCATCCGGACCAATTGGCCAATCAACTGGCGCTGCCGATTTTCAAAGATGCGCTGATTAACATGGGCTTTTTCTTTGTACCGTTTGCGATGATTGTCATCGTCGGCTCCGCAAACGCGGTAAACCTGACGGACGGTTTGGACGGTTTGGCGATCATGCCTGTGATGATTGCTGCTGGTACTTTGGGTGTGATTGCCTACGCGGTAGGCCGCGTGGATTTCACCGAATATCTCGATGTGCATTATGTGCCGGGCACAGGTGAAATTTTGATTTTTAGTGCAGCGCTGTTTGGCGGCGGGCTTGGCTTTCTTTGGTACAATGCCCCTCCTGCGGCGGTGTTCATGGGGGACACAGGTTCGCTTGCGCTTGGCGGTGCGCTCGGCGCGATTGCGGTGGCCACAAAGCACGAGCTGGTTCTTGGTATTGTGGGTGGGCTATTCGTGGTTGAGGCGCTTTCAGTGATTATTCAGGTGCTTTACTTCAAGCGGACCGGCAAAAGGGTTTTCTTGATGGCGCCTATCCATCACCACTATGAGAAGAAAGGGTGGGCCGAGCCACAGATCGTTATCCGGTTCTGGATTATCTCACTCATTCTCGCGATGATCGGTCTGGCCACGCTCAAAGTACGGTAAACTGTGAGCCGTTGGGCTTGGATATTTATAAACAAAAGAAAAAGTAGGGTGCGGCGATGATCCCTGTGCAAGGTTTTGAGGGTAAGCGGGTTGCGGTCTTGGGCCTTGGACGCTCGGGATTGGCTGCGGCGCATGCCTTGGAAGAAGGCGGGGCGGAGGCGCTTTGCTGGGATGACAGTGAGCAAGGACGTCTGCGTGCCGAAGGGCAGGGGCTTTTGTTGCAAGACCTGACCAAGCAAGGCGGGTTCGAAGATGTATCTGCCCTGATCGTTAGCCCCGGAATTCCGCATCTTTATCCCGCACCACACCCTGTTATTGCGCAGGCGTGGGCCGCCGGCGTGCCCGTTGATAATGACATCGGGCTGTTTTTCCGCAGTTACGCCACCAACGATTGGAATGCATTCGACCGTACGCCGCAGGTGATCGCCGTCACAGGCAGCAACGGCAAATCCACAACATCTGCGTTGATCCATCACATTTTGCAGGCAAGCGGCCGGCCCTCGCAGTTGGCTGGCAACATTGGCCGTGGGGTGTTGGACATTGAGCCTGCGCATGACGGCGAAGTGATTGTGCTTGAGTTGTCGTCTTATCAAACCGAGCTTGCGCGCGCTTTGACGCCCGATGTTGCAGTCTGGACAAATCTAAGCGCCGATCACCTTGATCGCCATGGGGGAATGGGCGGGTATTTTAATGCCAAGCGCCGACTTTTTGCAGAGGGTGGTCCAGAGCGGGCTGTCATCGGCATTGATGAAATTGAAGGGCAGTTTTTGGCCAATCAGACGGCTACAGCAGCGGGTGAAGACCGGGTGATTTCCGTCTCGGTTGAGCGCAAGCTGACGTCAAATGGCTGGAGTGTGTTTGCCAAGAAGGGCTTTCTTGCTGAATGGCGCAAGGGTCGCCAAGTCGCCAACATTGATCTGCGCGGCATTGCGGGTCTGCCCGGTGCACATAATCATCAAAATGCTTGCTCTGCGTATGCCGCCTGCCGTGCCGTGGGCATTGGTCCGCGCCAGATTGAGGCCGCACTTCATACTTTCGCAGGTTTGCCGCACCGGTCCCAGACTGTTGCAGAGCACCGTGGAATTCGTTTTGTGAATGATAGTAAAGCGACCAACGTGGATAGTGCCGCCAAAGCGCTTCAGGCATTCAAAAACGTACGCTGGATTTGTGGGGGCTTGCAAAAAGAGGGTGGTCTTGACGCGCTTCTGCCGCATCTAAGCAATGTTGAGAAAGCGTACGTCATTGGGCGCGAGGCAGAGAGTTTTGCGCGCCAGCTTAGCTGTGACACGGCCGTGTGCGGCGCAATGCAAGAGGCTGTTTCTCAGGCCATAGCGGATGCGCAGGAGGGTGATGTCGTCTTGTTGGCGCCAGCGGCTGCAAGTTTTGATCAATACGACAGCTTCGAGGCCCGCGGAGATGATTTTGTGGATTGCGTCAAGCGTGTGACCCCAGAGTAATTGGCGCTGACTTAGCCTGCGATTGCTGTCCCTGCGGACCATCCAGACGACCATGCCCACTGAAAGTTATAGCCGCCAAGCCATCCTGTAACGTCGACAACCTCACCGATGAAATAAAGCCCAGGCACGCTGCGGCTTTCCATTGTTTTTGAGTTGAGAGCATCGGTATTCACGCCGCCAAGGGTCACTTCGGCGGTTCTGTATCCTTCGCTACCTGTTGGGCGCATTTCCAATTGGGTCAAAACTGCCTCAAGCTGCGCCAGATCACTGTCGGATTGATCGGCCAAATTTCCGCTAAGACCCGCAATTTCAATGATGTAGTTGGCAAGTTTTGAGGGCAGATGCGCGCCCAGTGCTGTGTGAACTGCCATACGTCCGGCTTGTTGACGTTGGTCTTTGAGGGCCTGCACAATGTCGAGCGCAGGCTCAAGATGTAAGAACAAGCTGTCTTTTTCGTGCCAATAGGAACTGGCTTGTAAAATCGATGGTCCGGAAAGGCCGCGGTGGGTGATTAGTAACCCTCCTTCAAAAGCGGCGCCATTGCAACTGACCCGCGCATTTAGTGACACGCCCGCCATGGGCTTTAGGGCCTCCATGATATCTTGCCCAAAGGTAAGGGGCACCAACCCTGCGCGGGTCGGCAACACATCAATGTCAAACTGTAGCGCGATGCGGTAGCCGAAGTCTGTAGCACCCATTTTGGGAATAGATTTGCCGCCAGTGGCCACCACCAAATTCGCGGTTGAGACTGAGGTAAGCTTGCCCTCGTGCATTAAGGCTACATCAAAACCGTTTTCGGTCTTGGCTATATGCTCAACAGAGGTGTTGAGGCGAATGTCTGCACCGCGCGCTTGGGTTTTGAGTAGCTTGATGATGTCTTTGGCGGAGGTGTCGCAAAACAACTGACCCAGCGTTTTCTCATGGTACGGAATGCCCGCTGTTGCGACCATCTCGATGAAATCCCACTGGGTGTAGCGTGATAGGGCTGATTTGCAAAAATGCGGGTTCGCACTCAGAAAATTCTGTGGCTCTGCGTACATATTGGTGAAGTTACACTTGCCCCCGCCCGAAATGCGGATTTTTTCACCTGCCGCTTTGGCGTGATCCACAACCATAGTTTTTGGGCCGCTTTGGGCGGCGCACATCAAGCCTGCGGCGCCAGCGCCAATGATGAGTGTATTAACTTGCATATGTGGTGAGTGGCCCAGCTTACGTCCGTTGGCAAGCGAAGTGCCGCTTGGCGTACTCAGAAACCTCAAATTCATGCGTAATTTCCGTAGAATCACACGCGGTTTCATAGTAATGTAATGAGAGAGACCCCGAAAACGGGGCGATTGAGGCGGTTAGAGTAGGTAAAACATGACAGAAATGGTCTATGGCACGGTACCCGTGCGTAGCGGCGATGCTGTGCTTCCACGCTGGTGGCGCACGATCGACAAGTGGACAATGTCGTGCATTCTGATCCTGTTTGGGGTCGGTTTGCTGCTTGGGCTTGCGGCGTCCCCTCCGCTTGCTGCCAAGAACGGCTTAGCGCCGTTTCATTACGTAGAGCGGCAGATCCTTTTCGGATTTATAGCGATGATCACCATGTTTGTCGTCTCGATGATGCAGCCTGATATGGTGCGCCGCTTGGCGGTTCTTGGATTTATGGCCTCATTTGTTGCGCTTGCGGCTTTGCCTGTTTTTGGAACGGACTTTGGTAAAGGCGCGGTTCGCTGGTATTCGCTTGGGTTTGCGTCTTTGCAACCGTCCGAGTTTTTGAAGCCCGGTTTTGTTGTGATGGTGGCGTGGATGATGGCGGCCAGTCAGCAACTTGAGGGCCCTCCCGGTAAATCAATGTCGTTCATCTTGTGCGTTACGATCGTTTTGATGTTGGCGCTACAACCTGATTTTGGTCAGGCATGCTTAGTGTTGTTCGGCTGGGGCGTGATGTGGTTTGTCGCTGGCGCAACTGCTGTTTTGTTGATCGGTCTAATGGGGTTAGTCATCGCGGGTGGCTTTGTTGCCTATTCTTCAAGCGAGCACTTCGCGCGCCGCATTGATGGCTATTGGTCATCTGAAGTTGATCCCACAACCCAGCTTGGCTACGCGACCAATGCCATACGCGAGGGTGGTTTTTTCGGCGTGGGCGTTGGCGAAGGACAGGTTAAGCAGTCACTTCCCGATGCCCACACGGACTTCATTATTGCTGTCGCTGCTGAGGAATACGGGCTCTTTTTGGTGCTGATTATTATCCTTCTTTATACGGCAATCGTGCTGCGCTCGCTTCACCGTCTGACCCGTGAGCGGGATCCGTTCATTCGTTTGGCGGGTACGGGGTTGGCGTGCACATTTGGTATTCAAGCTTTGGTTAACATGGGTGTCGCGGTGCGATTGTTGCCGGCAAAAGGTATGACCCTTCCGTTTGTTAGTTATGGCGGATCGTCGTTGATTGCTGGTGGCATTGCTGTTGGGATGTTGCTCGCGTTCACACGTAAACGGCCGCAAGGTGAGATTGGTGATATCCTGTCCCGCCGAGGCGTGTAAGTCATGGCTGGCAAACCCCTCCTAATCATCGCGGCGGGCGGCACGGGCGGACATATGTTTCCCGCGCAAGCACTTGCTGAGGCGATGCTTGCACAAGGCTGGCGCGTCGTTCTGAGTACGGACGCGCGTGGTGCGCGCTACGCAGGTGGCTTTCCCTCAGAGGTGAAAATAGAGCAGGTCAGCAGCGCAACACTGTCGCGCGGTGGTATTTTCGCAAAAGTGTTGGCGCCGTTTCAAATCATTGCAGGGTGTGTGGGCGCAACTTTGGCAATGCTGCGCGACCGCCCTGATGTTGTGGTTGGGTTAGGCGGTTACCCATCAATTCCCGCTTTGACAGCGGCAACTTTGCTGCGTCGCCCTCGCATGTTGCACGAGCAAAATGGTGTATTGGGCCGCGTGAACAAACTGTTTGCGGCCCGCGTAAGCCGCGTTGCGTGCGGCACGTGGCCGATGAGCCTTCCAGGTGGCATCGAGGGCGTTCCAACGGGCAACCCCGTGCGTGAAACCGTGCTGGCCCGTGCTGCAGCGGGGTATATTCCGCCCGGAGACTATCCGATGTCGATTGTCGTCATTGGCGGCAGCCAAGGCGCGCGTATTTTATCTGATGTGGTTCCAGCGGCCATCGCGCGACTACCCGAAAATGTCCGCGCCAATGTGCGCGTCATCCATCAAGCACGCGGAGAAGACGAGCCCCGCGTCACTGAGTTTTATGTACAACATGGCATCGCGGCGCATGTGCAGCCTTTCTTTGATGATATTCCCAGCTTGTTTGCAGAAGCCCAGCTGGTCATCAGCCGTGCAGGTGCAAGTAGTGTGGCGGATATTTCAGTGATTGGCCGGCCATCGATCTTGGTGCCACTGGGTATTGCGACAGATGATCACCAAACCGCAAATGCGCGCGGGCTTGCAGAAGCTGGCGGCGCTGTGGTGATGGCCGAAGATACCTTTACGGTTGAGGCGGTCGCAGCGCAGATTTCAGCTATTCTCAGCGATCCGAGAAAAGCAACTTCGATGGCGCAGGCGGCGCTTGGGGCGGGGCGGCCAGATGCGACCCAAGCCTTGGCAGATCTCACATTAGAACTGGTGCAAAGCCAGCATAAAACACAAAAATAAAAAGACGGTAGGCACGGATATGGCAGCAACGAAACTTCCCACAAAATTAGGCGCGCTTCACTTTGTGGGGATCGGCGGCATTGGCATGTCCGGCATTGCCGAAGTACTTTTGGATCATGGCTATACCGTGCAAGGCTCGGACCTGAAGGCATCCAAAATCACTGATCGCTTGGCCAGTTTGGGGGCTAAAATTTTCGTCGGTCAGGCCGCTGAGAACCTTCAAGATGCTGATGTTGTGGTGATCTCTAGTGCGATCAAGCCCGGTAACGCTGAATACGATGCTGCACGGGCGAAGGGCCTACCGATTGTGCGCCGCGCCGAAATGCTGGCCGAATTGATGCGCTTGAAATCTAACGTGGCCGTGGCGGGAACCCACGGCAAAACCACGACGACAACCATGGTCAGCGCGTTGTTGGACGCGGGCGGTGTCGACCCGACTGTTATCAACGGTGGCGTAATTCACGCCTATGGCTCTAACGCGCGCGTGGGGCAGGGTGAATGGATGGTGGTTGAGGCCGACGAAAGCGACGGCACCTTCAACCGGCTACCCGCAACGATTGCCGTGGTCACCAATATTGATCCCGAGCATATGGAGCACTGGGGCAGTTTTGATAACTTGCGCAAAGGCTTTTTGGACTTTGTTTCGAATATTCCGTTTTACGGCTTGGCAGTGTGTTGCACGGATCATTCCGAGGTGCAGTCGCTGGTGGGCAAGATCACGGACCGGCGTGTTGTTACCTATGGTTTCAACGCACAGGCTGACGTGCGTGCGGTGAACCTGACGTACCGCAACGGGGCCGCGTATTTCGACGTGGCTTTGCAAGGCGAGGACCAGATGATCGAGGGCTGTATGCTGCCCATGCCCGGCGATCACAATGTGTCCAATGCACTGGCCGCAGTTGCTGTGGCGCGGCATCTTGGTTTGAAGCGTGACGAGATCAAATCCGCGCTTGAGAAATTCCGCGGTGTGAACCGACGTTTTACGCGTACCGGTGAAGTAGGCGGCGTGACCATTATTGATGACTATGCACACCATCCGGTTGAGATTGCTGCGGCCCTTCGTGCAGCGCGGCAGGCCACAGAGGGCCGCGTGATCGCAGTGCACCAACCACACCGTTATTCACGCTTGCACGACCTGTTCGATGACTTTTGCAGTTGTTTTAACGACGCAGATGTTGTGGCAATTTCCGAGGTCTTTGCCGCAGGCGAAGATGTGATCGAACACGCTACACGTGATGATCTGGTGGCGGGTCTGATCCGGCACGGCCATCGCCACGCACGTGCAGTTGTGGGTGAGGATGATCTTTTGCGCTTGGTACGCGAACAAGCCGTGGCAGGGGATATGGTCGTATGCCTTGGCGCCGGTACAATTTCCGCTTGGGCCAATGGCTTACCCGCAAAAATGGGAGCGGATCAATGATTGTGAGTGCATCCATCGTGTCATGTTGCCTTTGGGCTTTACTGGCCTGTGTTACAGCGCTGTTGCCGTTGCGCGTCCAGTATGCGCCCGCAATTATGTTGGCGATCGTTGTACCATTTTTGCTAATTTTCGTGGGATTTGAACATGGCCTTGGTGCAGTCGCACTTGGTCTTGGGTCGTTCGTGTCGCTGTTTCGCGTGTCACTTTTGTATGTAGCGCGTCAAATGACTGGCGAGCCTGTACGCTCATGATTGCTACTGTCTTGATCTGCGGTTGGGTGGTTCTTGCGCAAATCCTTCAATCGATCCCGTCCAAAGATAATCACTGGAGGCGGGCATATTTCATAATAGTGGTCGGTATTCCGACCCTCGGGATGGCAACGTATTCGGGTGGCGTTTGGGCGGCTGTTTTGGGGCTTGGTGTTGGTATTGCTGTGCTGCGCTGGCCGCTGTATCGCGGTGTGACTTGGCTTAAAGAAAAGGCACTACGATGACGGATTGGCCCGATGTGCGCGGACGACTTACCCAGGGGCGTGCCCTTGCGGACCTGACGTGGTTGCGTGTTGGTGGTCCCGCTGATGTGCTTTTCCAGCCTGCTGATGTGGATGATCTTTGTTCA
>NZ_CBFHHE010000040.1:0-13777 GCF_965655635.1 Nereida sp. | reverse complement strand
AGATCAAGTGCTGCATATAGCGGCGCTTTGTCCGAGCCTTTTCTTCGAGGCGCGGGTCGTTCTACCAATTTCGGGACCGCGGCCGCACCAGAGGGACGCAGTGGCGTCATCATAAACGCCTTTCATATCAAGTTAGCCTTATCATAAACCCGCAACCCGCCCCGCGCAAGAATTGCCTGCATAAAGATGATGTATAATTCTCAACCGCTCTGCCCTCGTAGAGGTGCTGATGAGCGGATATGTAAATTGAATGAAAGTCGCATGGCGCGCACATCATGTCGAAAACAAGCGGCGTTTTTTGAGCGCGCTGCGCGACTGTCACGTAACAGCTTAACGGAAGGCGGAATCACATGGCCGAAGTCACAATTGTTTATTGGCGCGACATGCCTGCACAGGTTATCGCTGGTAAAGGCCGGCGCGGCACCAAATTGCCTTTGCCCGAACGGTTCGAGCAAGCCATTGACCGTGCTGCGATGAAATCTGGCGCGGCGGAAAGTGATGACTATTTGGCGGAATGGCACAAAGCGCCCCCCTACACCGTTGAAGGCGCTGATGCAGATATTGCAGAGGCCGAGGTTGCACGCATTGATGCGGAATATGACCAAGCCCGCCTCAAACAGCTTATCGATGCAGATGGCTGGGGACCGGACCATGACGCCGCCCAAAATACCGCGCAAGCGGCCCAGTAGATACAGCCCAGTTAGACGGAGACACCGCAATGGCCCTTTTGAACTTTGGACGCAAAGAAGCGTCGGCACCCGCCCCCGTCAATCTGGTTCTAGAAAATTTCCTGGAAGACTTCTCAATTGAAGTTATGCCGCGCACAGCCGAAAAAATCGAAGATTTTCGCGCTTTGCTGCCACAAAAAACGCGGGTCTACATCGCGCACATCGAAGGCACGCCCATCGAGGATATGGTCGCCACCGCGGCGCGTCTGAACCGCCAAGGTTTTGATGTCATGCCGCATTTCCCTGCGCGCATCATCAAAGATACGGCCACGCTCAAAGATTGGATCGCGCGCTACCAAGGTGAAGCCAATGTGAACCAAGCACTTTTGCTTGCAGGCGGGGTTACCACACCACACGGCGATTTTGAAAGCTCAATGCAGCTTCTCGAAACAGGTGCATTTGGCGAGGCTGGCTTTAAGCGCCTTCACGTCGCGGGCCACCCTGAGGGCAACAAGGATATTGACCCCGACGGCAGCATGAAGAACGTCACGCAAGCCCTTGAATGGAAGCAGAAGTTTTCTGCAAACTCTGACGCTGAGATGGCTCTAGCCACGCAGTTCTGCTTTGAAGCAAAGCCTGTGATCGCATGGGCAAATGATCTAGCTGAGGCTGGCATCAACATTCCGATCCACATTGGTGTGGCGGGCCCCGCAAAGCTTCAGACACTGATCAAATTCTCTATCGCCTGCGGTGTCGGCGCGTCTTTGCGCGTGCTCCAAAAGCGGGCCAAAGATGTAACTAAGCTGCTGCTGCCATTCGAGCCAACAGAATTTCTGACTGAACTGGCCGAACACAAAGCCGCAAACCCGAATTTCAACATCACACACGTCCACTTCTTCCCGCTGGGCGGCATCAAAACAAACGCAACATGGGTCACTGAAAACGGTGGCGCAGCTGGCACACCTGCCCTTAACGCACAGGACTAAGAATGACCCGCACAGTAATTGAATCAAAGACCAAGACAGCGATCATCGGGTTTGAGGAGCCGTTCTGCGTGATCGGTGAACGCATTAATCCAACGGGTCGTAAAAAGCTGGCTGAAGAATTGGAAGCGGGTGATTTCTCACGGGTTGAGGCCGACGCAATCGCGCAGGTTGCTGCAGGTGCAGATATCCTCGACATTAACTCTGGCGCCGTTTTCACCAACAAAATGGCCGAAGATTCCCGCTATGCGGACAACAACTTTGTCGAACCCCCTTTGATGCGCGAAATGGTTGAGCGCGTTCAGGCAATCGTTGATGTACCGCTTTGCATCGACAGCTCTGTTCCCGGTGCGCTTGAAAATGGTCTTGCTGCTGCTGAGGGTCGTCCATTGCTGAACTCGGTCACGGGTGAGGAAGAACGGCTGGAATTGGTCCTGCCGCTCGTCAAGAAATACAACGTGCCAGTGGTCGCTATTTCAAATGATGACACTGGTATCTCCGAGGACCCCGATGTCCGGTTTGCAGTCGCCAAGAAGATCGTCGAGCGTGCTGCTGATTTCGGCATCCCTGCTCATGACATTGTTGTTGACCCACTCGTGATGCCCGTTGGCGCGATGGGCACTGCTGGTTTGCAGGTTTTCACCCTCGTGCGGCGTTTACGCGATGAGCTTGGCGTCAACACAACTTGCGGCGCATCTAACGTAAGTTTTGGCCTTCCAAACCGCCACGGCATCAACAACGCGTTCCTGCCGATGGCAATGACTGCAGGCATGACCTCTGCAATCATGAACCCGATCGCCCTTCCAATTGGGCCCATCAAAATTGCAGAGCGCAAACAAAAGCTGCTCGAAGCAGGTGTGATCATCCCAGATGATATGGACGATGAAACCTTCGTTAAACTCATGGGCATGGGCAGCACTTTGGCGCGCCCCGGCAAGGAGATGGAGGCCATTCGCGCGGCAAACTTCTTGATGGATCATGACCCGTCTGGCGCTGCATGGATCAACTTTAATAAAGATCCAGATGCCGCCCCCGCTGGTGGGCGTTCAGGTGGACGCCGTCGCCGCCGCGGCTGAACTTAAGTTTCATTGACAGGGTTAATCACGACGACTTCGAGGAACACATAATGTCTGATCCACTCGTTATTTTCACGCCATCAGGTAAGCGCGGCACGTTTCCCGTGGGCACGCCGATCCTGACCGCCGCGCGTCAATTGGGAGTGGATCTCGACTCGGTCTGTGGTGGGCGTGGGATTTGCTCTAAATGTCAGATCACGCCTTCATTTGGTGATTTTCCCAAGCATGGCGTGACCGTCCAACAAGATGCACTTTCGGAATGGAAAAGCGTTGAACAGCGTTATCACGACAAACGCGGCTTGGCCGAGGGACGGCGTCTTGGCTGTCAGGCGACTGTTCAAGGCGACATTGTCATCGACGTGCCTGCGACTTCACAAGTGCACAAACAAGTTGTTCGTAAAGAGGCGTCGACTCGTCCCATTATTCTTGACCCTGCAACACGGCTCTATCTGGTCAGCGTCGATGAGCCGGATATGCATGAACCTACCGGTGATCTTGAAAGACTAAAGCGCGCCTTAGTAAAACAGTGGGATATCAGTGATGTAGAGGTCGGCCTTCAAGTTTTACATCAACTGCAAAAAAGTCTTCGCAAGGGCGAGTGGACTGTCACGGTCGCATTGCACCGCCCCGATCACGGCCCCCAGCGTGTGATTGATGTTTGGCCCGGGTTTTTCGCGGGCCCCCTTTACGGCCTTGCAATTGATCTTGGCTCCACCACCATCGCAGCACATCTATGTGACCTGACGACCGGCGATGTTCTTACCTCCGCGGGCCTGATGAACCCACAAATCCGCTTTGGCGAAGACCTGATGTCGCGGGTATCCTATGTGATGATGAACCCCGGCGGTGATGTTGAGATGACAAACGCCGTGCGTGCCGCAATCAACGAGTTGACGGAAACTCTTGCCACCCAAGGCGAGATTGACCCCAAACACATCGTCGAAACAGTTTTCGTATGTAATCCTGTGATGCACCACTTGCTCCTCGGCATTGATCCAGTTGAGCTTGGTCAAGCGCCTTTCGCCTTGGCCACATCAGAAGCGCTTGAATTGCCAGCATCCGATCTTGACCTGACCGCAATGCATCAATCGGCACGGGTTTTCATCTTGCCCTGCATCGCGGGCCACGTTGGCGCTGACGCAGCGGCGGTCGCGCTTTCGGAAGCGCCGGACCAGTCAGACGAGTTGACCTTGGTCGTAGATGTCGGAACAAACGCAGAAATCCTGCTTGGCAACAAAGAAAAGGTTCTCGCCTGTTCGTCGCCTACGGGTCCCGCTTTTGAAGGTGCACAAATCTCAAGCGGCCAGCGCGCAGCACCGGGCGCGATTGAGCGCATCGAGATAAACCCTGCTACAAAAGAGCCACGCTTCCGTGTCATCGGTTCTGATCTATGGTCAGACGATCCAGATTTTGCCAGCCAAACAGCCGCGACAGGCATCACGGGTATTTGCGGCTCTGGCATCATCGAAGCCGTTGCAGAAATGCGCATGGCGGGCCTTCTTGACCCTTCTGGCTTGATCGGTTCGGCGGAACAAACGGGCACGGACAGGTGTATCGTCGATGGTCGGACGCACAGCTATGTGTTGTACGACGGCAGCACCCATGACGGTCCCTTAATCACCGTAACTCAAGGTGATATTCGCGCTATCCAGCTCGCCAAATCGGCGCTATATGCAGGTGCCCGGCTTTTAATGGACCAAATGGGCGTTGAGACGGTTGACCGCATAACTCTTGCGGGCGCTTTTGGCGCCCATATTAGCCCCAAACACGCGATGGTGCTTGGTATGATCCCTGACGCCGCATTGGATAAAGTGACCTCTGCGGGCAACGCTGCAGGCCACGGTGCGCGCATTGCGCTTTGCAACCGTCAGTCCCGAATTGACATCAGCAAAACCGTCCGCGAGATCGAAAAAGTTGAAACTGCGATTGAGCCAAAATTCCAAGAGCATTTCGTAAACGCCAACGCCATTCCCCATAAAACGGACCCTTTCCCGACCCTGCGCAGAATTGCGGATTTACCTGATGTTAGCTTCAATCAAGGGTCTGGCGGCGGATCAGGGGGCAGAAGACGGCGCCGCTCGGCGTAGATGTCGATGCTCAAAGTCTACGCGGCCAAGAGGGCAAATACAGATGCGCGTTAACGGGCTGGAATAATATCAAGCGATCACGCATGGTAGCCGAACGTAAATAACCACTGGTGATCCTGTGACGTTTCCTTTCCTTACTCCGCTCAACACCACACAGCTACGCTCTGCAGGCATTCCTGAGCCTTGGGCCTTCGGGGTGGCGGATAAGGTACGCTTCGGAGAGTTAGATGCGCTCGGACACGTAAATAACGTGGCCTATATGAGTTGGTTTGAGGTCGTCCGAATTCATTATTTTCGCGACTATGGCTTATCAGATTACAAAAGCGCGGGCCGTCCCAGATTGGTACTGGCCAACGCCAATGTGACCTACAAAGCCGAAATGCACTTAGGGCAAGAATATATCGTAGCTGCACGGACCGCACAATTTGGAAACACCAGCTTCACAATGGGGTATGCGGTCTATGGCGACACGCTACACGCCACCGGAAGTGCCGTTATTGTTCAGCTTAATCAAGACGGTACAAAGCGCGCCCTATCTAAGGCCCTTAAAGAAAAGATGGCCCATCTAGACGGGGCAACACCCCGTTAGCCACGCAATGAGTGGACGTATTCAATAAGACCGCGGGTAGAGCTGTCTTTGTTATCAGCAGATTGATTACCTTCGACAACTGGCGTCAGACTGACAGCAAGCTCCTTACCAAGTTCGACACCCCATTGATCATAAGAGTTAATTCCTAAGATCACACCTTCGACAAAAACGCGGTGCTCATAAAGTGCGATCAGCTGTCCCAGAACAAACGGTGTGAGCTTAGGGTAGATCAGTGTCGTAGAAGGTTTGTTGCCCTCGAAAACTCGGTGCGCTGCTTGGCGTTCAAGTTCAGCGCCTTCAAAGCCTTTCGCTGCCATCAGCCCACGCGCAACATCCATTGAACGGCCTGCCATCAGCGCCTCGGATTGCGCCAAACAGTTCGCCAAAAGTAGCGTATGGTGCTCGGTCAGATGGTCTTCATGACCTTGGGCAGCTACAATAAATTCACACGGGACAACAGTGCGACCCTGATGGATCAATTGGTAGAAAGCATGTTGTCCGTTCGTGCCAGGCTCACCCCAAACAACAGGGCCAGTCACCGTTTCAACAGCGCTACCATCCATGGCAACTGACTTACCGTTACTCTCCATTTCAAGCTGTTGAAGGTAAGCTGGCAAGCGGCTTAGGCGCTGATCGTAGGGCAAAACGGCCCGTGTCGGAAAGGTCATACCTTGATGATGCCAAAGGCCAATAAGTGCCAACATGATAGGCATATTCTTGGCCAGGTCTGCGGTTTGGAAATGAACGTCCATGTCCTGCGCACCGCGCAAGAACTCTTCAAACGCATCAGGGCCAACAGCCAACATCAAAGACAGGCCAATCGGACCCCACATGGAATAACGCCCACCAACCCAATCCTCGAAACCGAAAACACGCTCGGAAGGAATGCCAAAAGCTGCGGTTTTTTCGGCTGCTGTCGACACGGCCACGAATTGTTCTGCAGGGTCACGAACAACTGTCTCCATCCATTTGCGGACAGTTGTCGCATTCGTCATTGTTTCGATGGTTGTGAACGTTTTTGACGCCACAATAACAAGTGTCGTTTCAGGCTTAAGAAGCGCAAGTTTGTCTGTAGCATCAGCACCATCTACATTTGAGATAAAGTGTGTCCGCGGGCCATTGTGATAAGGCGCAAGCGCAAGCGTTGCCATCGCGGGCCCAAGGTCAGAGCCCCCAATTCCTATGTTCACTACATCTGTGATAGCGCCGCCCTGCCCTTGAAAAATACCGGACCGGACATCATCGGCAAACTGTTGCATCCGCTTAAGCGTTGCTGTGATCTCGGGCATGACATCATTCCCGCCCACCTTAACAGGGCCGCCATCAAGATTGCGAAGGGCTGTATGGAGCACAGCACGCCCCTCGGTTTGGTTAATTTTTTCACCAGAAAACATGGCGTTACGGCGTGTAGGCACATCTTTTACCATATCGACAAGCATGTCCAAATCGGCGGCTTTCAGATGTGTTTTGGAATAGTCAAAAAGCAAATCGCCATGTTTGATCGAGAAGTCCTCAAACCGGCTATCTTGCTGGCACAGCTCAAGAATTGAGTTTGCGCGCGCCGCGTTGGCACGTTGTTTCAGATCATTCCACATGGGCATCAGTCTTTCTTAAGTAGCACCCGTCCAATGGACCGTTGCATCGTTCAAAACAAGATTAATCGGCGCGGCTTCAATCAGCTTGCCTGCAGCATTATCAAGTGCAGTGCGCTTTTCGGCGCCTTTGATGACAATATGCGTATGAAGGGCTGATTTTAGCACCGGCCCGCTCAATGAAACGCGCGGTTCGGTGGCACCACCACCGCGAATAGGCACGACCGGTGCAGCGTTGTCATTAAGTCCGGCATCAAGACCATCAGCATGTGGGAACAGGCTCGCGGTGTGCATATCTGCCCCCATCCCCAACAGCAGAACCGAGACTGGTAGAGATGCTCCAATCGTATCGTTCACTTGGGCAAGACCAACTTCTGGTGTCTCATCGCCAGTAAAAAACGGTATAAATTGTGCCGCGGACGCCTGTCCCACAAGAAGCCGCTCACGGAGCAGTTTTGTGTTGGAGCGGTCAGACGTCTCAGGCACCCACCGCTCGTCGCTGAGCATCACGCGGACACGCGACCAATCAAGTTTAACCCCGCACAGAATGTCAAAGACAGGCCCAGGCGTTGTACCGCCAGGCACGGCTAAAGTAGCGGTGTCGTGGGTCAGAAGAACCTCTTCCAGATCACCGGCGATCCGATCCGCCAGCGCCATCATCATCAATTCTTCATCCGCGTATTCGAGAAAATTCATGATCTACCCCTTAATATCGCGCCAGCGGCGACCATCACGGTGCATCAACATCAGCGCGTCTTCTGGCCCGTTTGAGCCGATATCATATGGTTTGGGCACATCGGAACGGGCCTGCCATTTTTCAATCAAAGGATCGGTCCAGCACCAAGCAGCCTCCACTTCATCACCGCGCATGAAAAGCGTTTGGTTGCCGCGGATCACGTCCATAATCAGCCGTTCGTAGGCGTCCGGTACATCATCAGCTTCTGGTCCAAGCGCGTCAGCGAACGTCATATCAAGAGGAACATCGACCAGCCTCATGCCCCCTGGGCCAGGCTCTTTGATCGTGACATCAAGGGTCATGCCCTCGTTGGGCTGCAATTGGATCGACAGCTCGTTATGGTGCTGCCCACCTTCGTCCCCGAAAATACTATGCGGCGGATCTTTGAAAACCACAGTAATCTCGGAAGACCGCGCCTTCATCCGTTTGCCAGTCCGAAGATAAAACGGCGTGCCAGCCCACCGCCAATTCGACAACTGCAACTTTAGGGCGATAAAGCTTTCAGTAAAACTTCTTTCATTTTCAACGTCTTGCCGATAGGAGTTCATGTCACCGTGGGCACTATATTGGCCCCGAACAATATGGTGCGTTTGTACATCATCAAGCGCACGTATGACTTTCAGCTTTTCATCGCGAACCGCATCAGGATCAAACTTTGACGGCGGCTCCATCGCGATTAGGCAAAGCAATTGCATCAAGTGGTTCTGCACCATATCGCGCATCGCACCGGACTTATCATAGTAGCCCCCGCGCCCACCAACGCCGACAGTTTCGGCAACAGTAATCTGAATGTGATCGATGTACTGGCTGTTCCAAAGCGGCTCAAACAAGATGTTGCCGAAACGAACAGCCATCAGGTTCTGAACTGTTTCTTTGCCCAGATAATGATCAATTCGGTAAATTTGGCTTTCATCAAAATGCTTGGCCAAATCATGGTTCAGCGCGCGCGCCGTCTCAAGATCACGACCAAATGGTTTTTCAACCACAATGCGAGAAGCCGCATCGGCCAGACCAAAACTTGTTAGCCGCTCTGCAATATCTGCGAAAAGACCGGGTCCTACGGAAAGATAGAACGCGCGAACCACACCACTGCGCATTTGCGCCGCAAGTTCTTTCCAACCACCGTCGCCACGCGCGTCGGTCGTCACGTAGTGCAGTTGTAACAAAAAGTCGGGAAGTTCAGGGCGTGATGAAAGATCATCCCCGCCAAATACCACAATCGCATCGCGGACAAGTGTCCGAAAGCCATCGCTATCCATTTCTGAGCGTGCAGCACCAATGATACGGGCGTCCGCGGGCATCTGTCCGGCACAAAAACGGCGGAAAAGACCCGGTAAAATCTTGCGGCGTGCAAGATCTCCTGTCCCGCCAAAAATTACCAAATCAAAATCATCTACTGGTATGACGCGGCTGACCATGGGCAAACTTCTCCTTTGAACGCTATGTTAGCGCTAAACTTGAGTCCCTGTTAAGATCAAATCCGAAGACTGTCCAGCGTCTCAGGCTTCCAGTTCGGCGTCCCAGTAGAGAAAATCCATCCAACTTTCATGCAAATGGTTCGGTGGAAACTTTCGCCCCATGTTCCGAAGTTGTTCGGATTCAGGTTGGCGCGGCGGTTTGCGAAGACTCATCCCCAACTGTTTGAGCGAGCGCGAACCCTTCCTCAGGTTACACGGGCTGCATGCCGCGACCACGTTCGTCCAACTTGTAATCCCGCCATCAGCGCGCGGCACCACGTGATCAAAAGTCAGATCCCCTTTTGAGCCGCAATACTGACACGTAAATTCATCGCGCAGAAACAGATTAAACCGTGTGAAGGCAACGCGCTTTTGCGGTTTCACATAATCTTTTAAAACCACCACAGAAGGGATTTTGATTTTTGTCGAGGGCGAACTGACATAGTCATCATATTCCGCGACAATATCAACCCGCTCAAGCCACGCGGCCTTAATGGCATCCTGCCACGGCCAGAGTGACAGCGGATAATAGCTAAGTGGGCGATAATCCGCGTTCAGCACTAGGGCCGGATTATGCCGTAAGTGATTGGGTTCCCGTACAAAACTTGTCCTGAACTCGGGTTCCATTGGGTCGTGACCTCCACCTAGCTTTTCCATCGCCCAAAACGGGCGAGTCCGAAACACATGCGGGTGCAAAGTCCCGTCCTACGCCGGACTATATATGGCGTTGGGCATCTGGCAAGCCCCAAGATAGACCCTGAATGTCGCAGGTCGTAATGGTCCCTCGTGAAACAAAAAAACCGCCCCGCGCGGATGTAAAACAAACGCGCAGAACGGTTTTGGGCGGACATCTGTCCGCCACTGTTTTCAGGCTGGATTATTCGGCTTTTTGCGCCTCGATTGAGATCTTCACCTCAACCGCATCGCTTACGGCTGGGGCAAAGTTGCCAACGCCAAAGTCAGAGCGCAACAATGTGGTTGTCGCATCGAAACCCAACCAAGGCTTGTTGGCAAACGGGTGCGCGGCAGCCTTGTTCAAAACTGCATCAAGCACAACGGACTTGGTCACGTCGTTCATGGTCAAATCGCCTCTGATCTTGGCTGTATCATCGCCCGTCACTTCGATCACAGTTGACGTAAAGGTTACCAGATCACCTTCTTTTGCGCCGAAAAAATCATCGCTCATAAAGTGGCCTTTACGGGCCTCCCAGCCAGTGAACATGCTCATGACGGGCATTGAAACAGTCACAGAACTGGACGCAGGCGCGTCTGCGTCAAACATGATCTCGCCTTCAAAGCCGGAGAACATGCCGAAATTCGTTGAAAACCCAAGGTGATCATAGCTGAACAGAATTTGGCTGTGGCTTGCATCAAGTGTATATTTTTCAGCGGCAGCAAACGCGCTTGTCGCAAGGCCAGCAGCCACAACAGACGAGGTAAGAAGAGTACGGAACATAAAATAGCATCCTTTGGCAAATGTTTCTCGTCACACCACACACGTTGCACAGGTGTTAATCAACTCGCGATCTATCAACATGTCGTGTTCGCAAAAGCACAATCACGTAAAAAGTAGCAGCAATTGTGCACATCAGTGCACATGGAGCGACACTAACCGATCACCGCGATCAGCCGATGATAAATAGCAAACACTTGACCCTGGGGCCCCGACACAAGGACCTCTGCCAAAGATGTATCTGTAGGCCGTGCTGCGATGCCTGCGCCCTGCTCTGTTCGGACCATTGCAATTTGATCAGCGCTCGTCAGTCGCATGGAGCGGATAATCTTGCCGGAGCCAATTTGACGCCGACGTAAAATCTTTGTGCGAAAATCAAATTCGGTCTGAGTTTGCCCCGTGCTGCGCGCGCCATACATCATCAAAGCACCCACCACGACGAAAAGCGCACAGACAGCCATCTGTACAGCCCAAAGCGCGCTCGGGATATCATGGCGGTTCATAGCAGCCATCAAAATGCCAGCACACAACAGCGCCATACCAACCACAGCGGTCGCAAGCTGTCCCAAGGCACGCGCATTCACCGCACCGCGCTCTGAGACAATGATGCCCCACTCGGTTTCGGTGACATCCAACAGCATATCGACGACGGCTGGACCATGGAAAAAATCTCGGGCTGGACTGCTGATACTCATCGATTTGCTCACCTCGTTATCCCGCCACACAAACCGCAAAGAACGGCAAAAAAGAGTCGCTTCAGGGGCCCCGCCAAGAAAAAGAAAAACTGTTGCGGTCTGCGGGCTTGCGCCATTTGTGTAAGGGCGCTAAACGGCAAGCCTGTCGTCCAACTCGATTGAACCGCGTAACCTCTCGTGGGTGGACGGGCGGCAGTTCATACCACCCTTTGAAGTGCGCCAGAAAATGAATGGAGCAACCCATGCCTTTGTATGAGCATGTGTTCATCGCGCGTCAGGACTTGTCCAACGCGCAAGCTGAATCCCTGATCGAACACTTCGGGACTGTCCTTGCAGACAACGGCGGCAAAGCTGTCGATTCAGAATACTGGGGCGTCAAAACGATGGCCTACAAAATCAACAAAAACCGCAAAGGCCACTATGCCTATTTGCGCTCCGACGCGCCTGCAACGGCCGTTCAGGAGATGGAACGCCTGATGCGTTTGCATGAAGATGTGATGCGTGTGCTGACCATCAAAGTCGATGAGCACGCAGAGCTGCCATCCGTACAAATGCAAAAACGCGAAGAACGTGGCGATCGCCGCGAGCGCCGCAGCTAAGAAAGGGCTAAACCATGGCAACTAAACCATTTTTCCGCCGTCGCAAAGTGTGCCCCTTCTCTGGTGAGAACGCACCCGCGATCGATTACAAAGACACACGTCTTCTGCAACGCTACATTTCTGAGCGTGGCAAAATCGTGCCGTCCCGCATCACCGCAGTCTCTGCCAAGAAACAACGCGAGTTGGCCCGTGCCATCAAACGCGCCCGTTTCCTCGCCCTGCTGCCATACGCTGTTAAGTAAGGAGAAAGCACATGCAAGTTATCCTTCTCGAACGCGTTGCGAAACTCGGCCAGATGGGCGACGTAGTTGACGTAAAGCCAGGTTACGCACGTAACTTTTTGCTGCCACAGGGCAAAGCGCTGACCGCTTCAAAGGGCAACATCGCTGGATTTGAAGCACAAAAAGCGCAACTCGAAGCACAGAACCTCGAAACCAAGAAAGAAGCCGATGCAATGGCTGAAAAGCTTGGCGGACAGCAGTTTGTTGTGATTCGCTCTGCATCAGACGCAGGCGCGCTTTACGGTTCCGTGACAACGCGCGACGCCGCAGAAGCTGCAACTGCCGAAGGCTTCACGCTTGATCGCAAACAAGTTGCATTGATTGCACCGATCAAGATTCTCGGTCTGCATGACGTTGCCGTGAAATTGCACCCAGAAGTTGAGTGCACAATCACAATGAACGTTGCACGCTCAACCGAAGAAGCTGAGCTTCAAGCCTCAGGCAAGTCGATCCAAGAATTGGCTGCAGAAGCAGAAGCTGAAGCTGAATTCGAGATTGCGGAACTGTTTGACGATATCGGCTCTGCTGCATCTGACGACGATGATTTTGATGCGGCGCCAGCTGCAGCAGATGACGCGGAAGACGCTTAAGCCTAGCCTTTCTCGCTAGATACCAAAAATTAAAAAGCCGCGCCCGATTGGACGCGGCTTTTTTCTTGACTGAAATAAGTACGGCACGAAGCGTTAGAATAAATACCGCACCATAATCGCCGCCAGCATCACAACGCCCGCGACAATCACGGCCGTATCCACCAGGCTGCCCAACCTTAAACCACGTTTTTTGTTATTCGACATACTCACAACCACATTACCTATTACGACTAACCCTTTGCGAGTGGCCCACTTAAGCGTCCCCGGTGTCAAGCGCGCGAAAGCGAACGTACAAATCGCAAAGCAACAGCAAAAAAGCAGGCACAAAAAAGCCGCACCTGATTGTTCAGCAACGGCCTAATTTCTTCAGTGCATACGCGCCCAGTGGGCGCTGCTCTAGTTACTCGTCTTCGAGTGCTTCTACAGCAGATTGAAGATCATCCTTGCTCACTTCTTTTTCAGACACTTTGGCTTGATCCGCGATGTGATCTACCACTTTGTCTTCAAAGAGAGGTGCGCGCAGTTGCTGTTGCATCTGCTGGTTTTGTTGAACGAATTCAAAGAATTGACGCTCTTGGCCAGGGTACTGACGCGCTTGGTTCATGATCGCTTGGGTCATTTCTGCATCGCTTACTTCAACAGCGGCCTTCTGACCGATTTCTGCAAGTAACAGACCGAGGCGAACGCGACGGCCGGCCAATGCGATATGCTCTTCTGTTGGCGTAATTTCTGGGTGGTCATGACCTTCCACCTCAGGGTTCTCTTCGTGCCACAGTTGGTGCGCGATTTGACCCGCTTCTGAATCAAGCAAGGAAGGTGGCAGATCGAAATCAACCTTTTTGTCCAACGCATCAAGCAAACCGCGCTTCATAACTGCACGTGCAGCACCTGCGTATTCTGCTTCAAGACGCTCGCCGATCTGACCTTTCAAGGCAGCAAGATCTTCTGCGCCAAAACCTTTGGCCATCTCA
>NZ_CBFHHE010000039.1:0-14907 GCF_965655635.1 Nereida sp. | reverse complement strand
AACATCGCGATCATCACGACCGCGTCGGTGATGATTGCAATTAACTGGGGCCTGTTCATTTGGGCTACAAAAGTGGGGCGTGTTACCGAAACATCGCTTGGATATTACATCTTCCCGCTGGTAGCGGTTGTTTTAGGTATGTTGGCTTTTGGTGAAAAGTTGAGCCGCGCCCAAGCCGTTGCGGTTGGCCTTGCAGTGGTTGCAGTAAGCGTGTTGGCGATCGGTACACAAACCCCACCGTGGATTGCTTTGGCTTTGGCTGTGACATTCGGGATCTACGGATTAATCAAAAAGCGGCTTGAGGCAGGCCCGGTCGTTTCTGTGGCGTGCGAAGTGCTGTTATTTGCGCCGCTCGCTGCCGTTTGGTTGATCTGGTTTGGTGATCTGACGGTCTTTGGCAATCTTGCGGAGCTGCTCTTTTTGGCGCTTTGCGGGCCTATGACAGCCATTCCACTGATGTTTTTCTCATATGCGACCAAACGTGTTCGTCTTGGAACAGTTGGCCTGGTCCAATACTTGAACCCCACATTACAGTTCGTTTGCGCAGTTTTGATTTTCAAAGAACCTTTTGGTGTCTGGCACGGGGTTGCGTTCGCCCTCATTTGGACAGCTCTTGCGCTATACTCGGCCGTATCGTTGCCCAAAAGTCGCGCTCACCGCGCGACGTAGTTGGGTTTTGACCCAATATGTAGGGTAGGCTAAGAAGATGTGGCACACACTGCGTTGGGTGCTACAGGACAACAAAGAGGGCTGTCATGGCTGGAACTGCATTGAACACTTTAGAGAAAGTCGCGATTGCTGGTGTGAGCATTGTGACTATTGGGGTGCTATACGCGTTATATCCTAGTGGTATGAACGAACCACTCAGCAAGATTGCAGCGCAGCCACAGACCGCTGTGGAGCAGCCGGAAACAGCTGTGAGCGCTGAAGTGGCAGATGCGCCAGCTGAGGCGGTTGTGACCCCGGCACCAGCTATTGAAGTCCCAGAAATTACCGTGATTGAGCCTGGCTCACCGGAAGTTGCACCTGCAGCCACCCCGCTGCAGGTAGGGTTCAGAGTGGATCCCGAAGGCATGGCGTTGATCGCAGGCACGGGGCAGGCGGGCAGTACGTTGGCCGTAATGCTGGACGGCGCAGAAGTCACACGCGGTTCGATCGACGCGTTTGGCAACTTTGCTATTTTTGCGGATATTCCACCGTCTGAGAATGACCGCGTTCTGAGTGTGATGAGCGACCCCGATGGCGCGCAAACCGAAGACCCGAACCGGTTCATCATTGCAGGCGTTGTCGTCGTGCCCCAAAGCGATGGCGAGAGTACAGGTGAGCAGGTCAGCGAGGCCCCAGTGGTGATCGCCGCGCAAGAAGAAACGGTGAAAGTTATTCAAGGCCCAAGCACACAGAACGCACCTGCGCCCTCGACGGTGTTTGTGGATAGTATTGGCTATGACAGCACTGGCGAAGTGCAACTCGCGGGTCGTGCGCCCAATGATGGAAATGTGCGGATTTACATAGACGGTGCTATTGTGAGTGATGCGCCTGTTGCAGATGGTGAATGGGGTAGTGATCTGCCCAATGTTGATCCGGGAACTTATACGTTGCGCATCGACGAGGTCAGCGCAGATGGAGACGTCACAAGCCGCGTAGAGCTACCATTTAAGCGTGAAACACCAGAAGTTTTGGCTGAAGTAGCGCAAAATCAAGCGAGCTTTACAAGCAAGACAGTACAGCCCGGTGCCACCCTGTGGGCCATCGCCGAAGAGCGGTATGGCAATGGTGTTTTCTACCTAAAGGTTTTTGAGGCAAATCGTGCTGCAATTGACGATCCGGACCTCATCTATCCCGGTCAAGTATTCACAATCCCCGAGTAACTTAAAGATTGCTTAGATTTTGATCTAAGGCCTCCGGCGGGGATATTTCTAAACAAAAGAACTGGGCTTAGCCAAGCTTGATCAGCGCATGGCGTTTTTTGCCCGCACTCAGTTTGATGGTATTTGAAAGCGCTGCTGCATCGATCATCATGCCTGCATCTTCAAGTGGTGCATCGTCAATTTTTGCACCGCCTTCTGAGATAAGGCGTTTTGCGTCTTTGCCAGATTTTGCAAGTCCAGATTTTACGATCAGTTGCACGATGCTGATGCCTTCTGCCACGTCCGCTGCGCTGATTGTAAGGGTGGGCAGATCATCCCCAACGCCGCCCTTCTCAAAGACCTCGCGCGCAGTTGCCTCTGCCGCCGCGGCAGCTTCTGCGCCGTGAAGTAGGGTGGTGACTTCGTTGGCAAGGAGTACTTTTGCCTCGTTGATTTCCGATCCTTGCAAAGCGCCAAGGCGCTCGCATTCAGCTACGGGTAGTTCTGTATAGAGCTTGAGGAACCGGCCAGTATCGGCGTCTGTCGTGTTGCGCCAGAACTGCCAGAAAAGGTAGGGGCGGAGCATATCCGCGTTTAGCCACACGGCACCATCTTGGCTTTTACCCATCTTTTTGCCGTCCGAAGTGGTTAGCAGTGGCGAGGTCAGGCCGTAAACTTCATTGTCGATCACGCGGCGTGTTAAATCGATCCCGTTCACGATGTTGCCCCATTGATCAGAGCCACCCATTTGAAGCGTACAGCCATATCGGCGGTTCAGCTCCATGAAGTCGTAGGCCTGCAAGATCATATAATTGAACTCGAGGAACGACAGGCTTTGCTCGCGGTCAAGGCGGGATTTGACAGACTCAAATGACAACATCCGGTTCACAGAAAAATGTCGGCCGATGTCGCGCAAAAATTCCAAGTAGTTCAGGCTATCAAGCCATTCCGCGTTGTTCAGCATCAACGCGTCTGTGCCGCCATCACCGTAATCAAGATATCGGGCGAATACTTTTTGCATGCCCGCAATATTTGCATCGATCTGTTCAGGTCCCAAAAGTGGGCGCTCGTCCGAGCGGAACGACGGATCCCCCACTTTTGTCGTGCCGCCGCCCATAAGAGTGATCGGCTTGTGACCCGTTTTCTGCAGCCAGCGAAGCATCATCACATTCAGCAAATGCCCTACGTGAAGTGACGAGGCAGTCGCATCATAGCCGATATAGGCTGGAACAACCCCGTTGCTCAGCGCCTCGTCCAGCCCTTGATAATCGGTGCAGTCGGCCAGATAGCCGCGCTCCATCATAATGGCGATGAAGTCCGATTTTGGGTGGTATGTCATGGCGCTTCCTTCACGTATTTTCAAACCGTATAAGGGGGGAACGCCACGGCGGTAAAGGGGCTGAGGGGCACACAGTTTGAAAACAGGTATTATAAGATCGGTTGGTGCAATGTCTGGCACGTCTTTGGACGGTGTGGACACGGCCATGGTGCTCACGGATGGGGTGCAAATAGCAGGCTTCGGCGAGAGCGGCTTTCTGGCGTATACTGCAGCGGAGCAAGATGTGTTGCGTTCTGGTTTGGGGCGCTGGCAAGAGGATGATCTGGCGGATGTGGCCGAACTAGTCGAGACGGTTCATGCCCAAGCGCTGAGTAAATATGGCGATGCGGAGTTATTCGGGTTTCACGGTCAAACCCTTAGGCACGATCCTGCAAACCGACGGACGTTCCAAATTGGCGATGGGCAGGTCTTGGCAGATGTGTTGAACGCGCCGGTCGTCTGGGACTTCCGCTCGGCAGATGTAGAATTAGGTGGGCAGGGCGCGCCGCTTGCCCCTTTTTATCATTTCGCACTGGCCAAACACATCGGCGCGCACGGGCCAGTGGCATTTTTGAACCTTGGCGGTGTTGGTAATGTCACATGGGTTGATCCGCTACGTGCAAAGCCCGAGGACAGTGGCGCACTTTTGGCATTTGATATTGGTCCGGCTAATGCGCCGATCAACGATGTGATGCAGCGCCATTTTGGTAAGATATTTGATGATAATGGCGCAACAGCACGTTCCGGCACAGTTGATGATGAACTGGTGCAGGCGTTTATGGCCCACCCTTATTTCAGCCAACGCCCGCCGAAGTCACTGGATCGCGATAGCTTTCGAGGCGCACTTTCAGACATTGAACAGCTTCGCCCACAAGATGCTGTTGCGACCCTCACGGCGTGCGCTGCGGCTGCAGTCGCGCGTGGCGTTCAGTTTTTTCCCGCACCCGTAAGCCATGTGTATGTGTGCGGTGGCGGGCGAAGAAACACCTATTTGATGGAACTGCTGGCGCAATTCCTTGATGCAGACGTGATGGACGTGGATCACATCGGCATTGATGGCGATATGCTAGAGGCGCAGGCATTTGCCTATCTGGCGGTACGTGTCGCGCGCGGAATGCCCACGTCATGTACGGGCACCACAGGTGTGGCTGCCGCTGTCGGGGGGGGGATTATCAGCAGGCCTACACCCGTGACCACTTAGCGTGGAATATCAAATTCTGGCGCAGCAAGGGTAAAGCCATCAAAGGTAAACCCCGGCGTTACAGTGCAGCTGACTAATGTGTAATCGCCTGTGGTGCGTGCGGCTTGCCAAGCGTCTTTGGGCACCGTGAAATGCCCGTGCTGCCCTGCCAGAACATCACCGCCCAGAATGTGATCTATAGCGGGCCCTTCGTCTGCTTCAGCAATGCTCAGCACAAGTGGCGCACCCGCATGATAGAACCAAATCTCGGTCGCGTCGACTTTATGCCAGTGGCTGCTTTGCCCTTCTTTAAGCAGAAAGTAGATACATGTGCCCTCAGGTCGATCACTAAACTCTGCCGTATCTTCAGCGGCCCAAGTCTGGCGGTAATATCCGCCCTCGGGATGTGGCATAAGCCCGAGGTGGTCGATAATTTGATCGGCTGTCATTGCTGACTCCTGTCGCGAAAAAGGCGCACCTAGACCAAGGGCGCCCTAACTTCTTTTGTTCTTAAATATCCAAACCAGAGGTGTTTCTCAGGTCGTTTAAGATTTCAGGATTGAGCGGCCAGCAAATTCGGCGGCCTCACCAAGCTGTTCTTCGATGCGGATCAGTTGGTTGTATTTCGCCAACCGGTCAGACCGTGCAAGGCTACCTGTTTTGATCTGACCACAGTTGGTGGCAACTGCCAAATCGGCAATCGTAGCATCTTCGGTCTCGCCCGAACGGTGTGACATGACGTTGGTCATGCCAGCACGGTGCGCCATGTCGACTGCTTTGAGGGTTTCAGTCAACGTGCCGATCTGGTTCACTTTTACAAGCATCGAGTTGGCGGCCTTACGCTCAATACCCATTTCAAGGCGTGCGGGGTTAGTAACGAAAAGATCATCCCCAACAAGTTGGCAACGACCGCCAAGAAGTTCGTTGAGGGCAATCCAGCCTTCCCAATCATCCTCTGACATACCATCTTCGATTGAAAAGATCGGGTAGTCATCGACCAGTGACGCAAGATAAGCGGCATTTTCTGCGGACGTTAGTGTTTTGCCTTCGCCAGCCAATACGTATTTGCCGTCTTTGTAATACTCAGTTGCCGCACAATCGAGCGCCAGCATGATATCATCACCTGCTTTGTAGCCAGCTTGTTCGATGGATTTCAAAATGAAATCAAGCGCATCACGGGTAGAACTGATGTTGGGGGCAAACCCGCCTTCATCGCCGATACCTGTTGAAAGGCCGGCGGCAGACAACTCACCCTTCAGTGTGTGAAACACCTCTGAACCCATGCGCACAGCGTCGCGAATGTTCGTGGCAGAGACGGGCATGATCATGAATTCTTGAATGTCGATAGGATTGTCTGCGTGCTCACCACCGTTGATGATGTTCATCATTGGAACAGGCAAAACGCGCGCTGATGTCCCGCCCACATAGCGATACAGGGGCTGGCCCGTGTAGTCTGCAGCGGCTTTCGCAACTGCCAATGACACGCCCAAGATGGCGTTGGCACCAAGGCGTGATTTATTTGGTGTTCCGTCAAGCGCGATCATCGCTGCGTCGATTTCAACTTGCTCTGTAGCGTCAAACCCAAGCAGTTCTTCGGCGATCTCGCCGTTCACAGCCGCAACTGCCTGCAATACGCCTTTTCCCTTAAACCGAGCTTTATCACCGTCACGCTTTTCAACGGCTTCATGGACACCAGTTGATGCACCAGAAGGCACCGCAGCGCGGCCCATTGTGCCATCTTCCAAGATCACGTCCACTTCAACTGTTGGGTTGCCGCGGCTGTCGATGATTTCGCGGGCGTGGATGTCGATAATTGCACTCATAATAAGGCGCCTTTCAGTATGTCTGGGTTTAGCGTGCCTATACCAAGCACCACTATGGTTTGGAAGCCCGTTTCAAACGCGCTTCACGTAGAAGAGTGTAAATGCCGGATGTAACAATAATTGCAGCACCAATAAGGGTCAGCAGGTCAGGGCGCTCACCAAAGAACGTTGTTGCAATCACCAATGCAAAGATCAGTCGCGTATAGCGAAATGGTGTGACATAGCCCACATCGCCCACCCGCATGGCGGCGACGATCATGTAATAGGCAGCAACACCGATCACGGTCGATCCAAGCAAAACGGCCCATTGGACTGCGTCAGGCCGGATCATGCCGTCACTAAAGATCAACATAAGCGCACCCGCCGGGATGAGCATGAAAAACGCATAGGTGCTTAGCTGGAGTGACGTGATAGATTTTGGCACGCGGCGGGTAGCGATGTCGCGGGTGGCAAGGCCGATGACGCCCTGCACAGCAAAGAGTGATTTAGCATCAAAGCTTTCTGCGCCAGGGCGAATAATCAAAAGCACACCGCAAAAGCCTACAAAAATCGCCGCCCACCGACGCCAGCCGACTTTTTCTTGTAAAAACAGCGCTGCCCCAAGCGTGACCACAAGCGGGGTGGCTTGCAGGATGGCAGATGCGGTCGACAGCGGCGTGAGAATGATCGCGGTGACAAAACCAACCGTGCCGATCAATTCGCCGACATTGCGGATGATAACGGCCGGATGCAGCAGCGCTTGGGTCCAAAGGCGCTGACCTTGTGCCCAAGTCATCACAGCAAACATTGCGCCGCCCAAAAAGCCGAAGATAACAAGCAGCTGCCCCACGGGAAGGGTCCCTGCCAGCGTTTTGATCAGTGCGTCCTCAAGGGCGAAACCAAACATCGCGCCCACCATCAAAAGGGCGCCGCGCAGGTTATCGTTCAGGCGGACGGGTACGCCGCTGGCCTTCGGGCTGGAAAAGGACATGCTCGCATCCGTTTTGTTGTGGTGTGCTCGAGGGGGGGCTGTATGCGCAGGCCTCGAGATTGAGAGCTTAGCCCTTTTTGGGAACCCCGTATAGCTCCAAGCGGTGGCCGCGCAGTTCGTATCCAAGTTTGGCCGCGATCTTTTCTTGCAAAGCTTCAATATCGGGGTCCATGAACTCGATCACTTCGCCAGAATTCATATCGATGAGGTGGTCATGGTGACTACGGTCCGCGGTTTCATATCGGGCGCGGCCATCGCCAAAGTCATGTTTGTCGAGAATGCCCGCTTCCTCAAAAAGTTTCACAGTCCGGTAAACGGTAGCCAACGAAATCTTTGGGTCTTCCGCCACAGCGCGGTTGAAAAGTTCTTCGACGTCCGGATGATCATCCGCTTCTTGCAAAACGCTAGCGATGGTGCGGCGTTGGTCTGTCATGCGTAGGCCTTTTGCCTCGCAGCGCTCCAAAATGGGGGTGCCCATCGCCATGTCATCCTCTTAACCGTGCGAGCCATGCTTAGCTGTTGTTCGTCTTAGGCAAAAGGGGGCAGTGCAATTTTGCGTCTTTAAGACTTTGTTCAAGTGGGCGCGCGAAACAGCTCTGCTACTGGACATGCGGCAAAACGCCCTAGTCTCTTAAGGGTAAGTTAATTTTTAATACCAAGGGGATTTGCACCATGGCCGCAAGTAACACGACAAACACCTCCAACCGCCGTATGCGCATTATGGATCGGGCGGAATATGCGAGTAAACCCAAACCGCTAACATTCGGGCCGGATGAATCGGTAAAACCTGCCGTCGCGGCCATGTCCGAGATGAACTACGGCTCAGTGATGGTCATTGACGATGACCGCAAAGTCATTGGTGTCGTGACCGAACGTGACATCATGAAAAAGCTGGTGAACGGCGCTTTGGACCCGTCCAAGACGAAACTGTCAGAAATTATGACCCGTGAGCCGCGCTTGGCCAAAGAAACTGATGATCTTGTGGATTGGCTGCGGATTATGTCGAACGAGCGGTTCCGCCGCTTGCCAGTGGTGGATGAAGACGGGCGCATCAAGGCTGTTTTCACCCAAGGCGATTTCGTCAGCTACACGTGGCCGGACCTGATGGGCCAAGCCAAAGAGTTGGCGAAAGCATCTGTTTTCAGAAACTGGCCACTGTTCCTTATTGGCGGGGGCATCATGCTCTATTCGCTGTTGATGATCATTGTGGTGCGCTCAATCTAAGGTCGCGCTTAGGTGCCGCAAAATGTTGCGGCGACCTTTTCATATGGCTCAGGGGGGCGGCGCAGTGCGTCGTCGCTTTGCGGGTCAAAAGGCGTTTGCAGCGCGGTATTGAGGTATTTCATCGGGCTCAGGTCACCGTTTACCGCAGAGGTGATCATGTTCTCAATTTGATGGTTGCGCGGAATAATCACATGGTTTGCCGCCGCCATTACCTCACGTGCGTCAGGTTCGCGTGCGACACGGTCGGCCCAAGCGTTGTGCCATTTTGGGCGCGCATTAAAACTATCATCAGTCAGCTCGCGGAAGGTATTTGTGAAATCGGCTCCCTCTGATTGCATTGCGCTGAGCACCGTCTCAATTAGATTGGCGTCCTCAGCTATGGGCGCGGACAGGCCAAGTTTGGCACCGAACACCTTTAGGTAATCAGTCATAAATATTTCGCCAAAAGTGCCGATCTCGTCTTGGAAGGCCTCAATCGCGGTGTCGCGGTTGGGTTCGAGGTTCAGCAACGCAGTGGCAAGCTGCGCACAGTTCCAGGCGGCCATATTGGGTTGGTTTGAATAGGCGTAGCGGCCGGTTTGATCTATGCTGGAAAAAACCTGCATTCCGCGGAACTCATCCATAAACGCACACGGGCCGTAATCAATCGTTTGTCCTGCGATGTGGCAATTGTCTGTGTTCATCACCCCGTGGATAAAGCCGATGCCCATCCATTTTGCGACCAGTTCTGATTGTGCCTTCAAGACAGCGCGCAGCAATTCAAGCGGCGTGCCGACGTGCGGGTAATGACGCGCGACGGTGTGTTCAAACAGCACCCGGAGGTTCGCGTTATCACCTGTGCTTGCAAAATATTGAAACGTGCCGACGCGGATGTGGCTTTTGGCAACACGGCTCAATACTGCGCCAGGCAAAGGGCCTTGTTCGCGCAATACAGGCGCGCCGGTCGCAACCGCTGCAAGCGCGCGGGTGGTCGGGATACCCAAAGCGTGCATTGCTTCGCTTACAACGTATTCGCGCAACACAGGCCCCAGCCATGCACGTCCGTCGCCGCCGCGCGAAAACATTGTGCGCCCTGCGCCCTTTAACTGGATGTCTTGGCGCTGGCCTTCGCGGTCAATGACTTCGCCCAGTAGGATTGCGCGGCCGTCGCCCAATCGTCCGGCCCAATTACCAAACTGGTGACCTGCATAGGCCTGCGCAATCGGGTCCGCGCCATCTGGAATTTCGTTGCCACTGAAAATCTCTGTAACATCAGATGGCTCTACCTCAATGTTAAGGTCATTTGCGAGGGTTTCATTGAAGATCAACAGCTCAGGCGCTGGTGCTTTTTCAGGTATCTGCCGCGCATAGAATGCTTCAGGCAGGCGCGCGAAACTGTTGTCGAAGGGGATATTAGTTTCGGATTTCATAGGGTGCGCACCATTGTTTGATAGCCGTCGCGTGCGACAAAGCCTAAACGCTCATAAAGGCCACGCGCACGTGCGTTTGTTTTGCCAACTTCCAGATGAATGGCTGTCACTCCGGCATCAGCCAGCGCACGCGGCAGGCTGATTAGCACGTCACTGCCCATCCCGCGTCCGCGTATGTTTTCGCGGATGAAAAATTCATTGATCATGGCAATGAGGCCGCCAAATTCAATCGACCATGTGAAAGTCACGGTGACATAACCCACGGGTGCAACTTTTGGCCCGATCAAATACACACAGCCAAACGGACTTCCATTAAGAAGCGGCGCGATGGTTTGGCCGATCTGTGTTTCATCCGTGGTGATACCTTCACTTTGATGAAGCGCCGACACCATGGTGATGAGTTTTGGCAGAGCCTCAGGCCCCGCAAGATGTAAAGATGTGCTCACGATGGGGCCTTTGATGAGGTGTGGGGCAGGGTGGCCAAGCGTTCTGTCAAAAGCGCGAAGAAGCCATCTGCGTTAATGTTTTGCATGAAGGTTGCATTGGCGGCGCGTTCCGTAATGCGCCAAAAATCAACGACCGTCATACCAATGGTCAACTCAGAGCTGATTTCAACAGCCACGTTCACGTGGCGGCCCTCAAAAAGCTGAGGCGCAATGAGGTAGGCAATTACGCAGGGGTCATGTAGCGGCGCACCGTCTGTGCCGTATTTTTGGGTGTCGAAACGTTCAAAAAAATCGAGCCACTCGGCGACTGTCGTGCCAAGGGTAGTGCCCAAGGCGCGAAACGCCTCGATACGCGGTTTTGTGGCAAGCGCTTTATGGGTTACATCTAGCGGCATCATCGTAATCGGCACGCCAGAACGCAGCACGATATCAGCGGCCTCAGGGTCTACGAAGATGTTGAATTCTGCCGCTGGTGTGATGTTACCCACTTCAAAATAGGCACCTCCCATAAGCACGATTTCTTGGATGCGTTCGGTGATATCTGGCGCTTGCTGCATGGCTTTCGCGATGTTGGTCAGCGGCCCAAGCGGGCAGATCGTCACGGTTTTGCTTGGCTCGGCTCGCAAGGTCTCAATGATAAAGTCCACGCCGTGCTCAGGACGAAGCGCCATGGTTGGTTCTGTCATCGCAGGGCCGTCCAACCCCGTGCCGCCGTGCACATGTTCGGCTGTAATCAGCGGGCGCAATAGTGGGGCTTCACACCCCGCATAAACGGGCATGTCAGTGCGTCCGGCCAGTTCACACACCACCCGTGTATTTCGTTCCGTCAGGGACAGTGGGACGTTGCCGGCCACGGCTGTTATCCCCAGTACGTCAATTTCGGGGCTTGCCAGCGCCAGTAAAATCGCGATTGCGTCGTCTTGGCCGGGGTCCGTATCGATGATGATTTTACGGGTCATATTTAAGCACCTTTTGCCATTTGTTCGCGCAGCGCCACTTTGGCTGCGTTCCACAGGCTGTCCATTTCGTCTAGCGTGCTGTCCTCAGGGCTTTTGCCGGCTTTGGCCAACTCTGCCTCGATCCACGCGAACCTTGTGGTGAATTTGGTGTTGGTGCGCCGAAGAGCCGCCTCTGGGTCAACACCAAGATGGCGGGCCAGATTTGCCATTACGAACAGCAAATCGCCCATTTCATCTTCAATTGCATCGGCATCTTTATCCGCTGCGGCGTCCACCAGTTCGGCCGCTTCTTCTTTCAGTTTATCCAGCACTTGCGTTGTTTCGGGCCAGTCAAACCCTACACGCGCGGCGCGTTTTTGCAGCTTTTGGGCGCGTAGTAGGGCCGGCAGGCCCAAAGCGACCCCGTCCAGAACACCGGCTTCGCCAAGCTTTTCGCGCTCGGCGGCCTTGATGGTTTCCCAGTCTTTTTTTTGCTGCTCTGCTGACTTGTCGCGGTTTTGATCGCCAAATACATGGGGGTGACGGTCCAGCATTTTTTGCGCAATAGCTTCTGCCACATCGTCAAACGTAAAGTGGCCAGCCTCCGTGCCAATTTGCGTGTGATAGACGGTTTGTAGCAGCAAATCGCCAAGCTCTGATTTCAGATCAGCGACGTTATTGCGCGCGATGGCGTCGGCAACTTCATAAGCCTCTTCAATGGTATAGGGGGCGATGCTGTCAAAAGTTTGCTCTATATCCCACGGGCAGCCCGTATCTGGATCGCGCAAACATTCCATGATGTGCAGTAAGCGTTTGATGCCGCCGTTTGGCGAGTGGATCAGCTCATGATTTTGCATTATGTACCTCCTCAAGCGCCTGTTTGGGGCAACATATGCACTCAGCGCTCAGAGTTCCAATGCATTCGGGGCGCAACGTTTGAAGAACAGATTTTGCAGAGCCCGCATTTGGCAAACAGAGGCTGACATGAAGCGAAAAGGACAAGCGAAAGTGATCTCCAGTATTGTGATTGGTATTTTGGCAAGCATCGTAGTTGCTGCCGCCTACATTCGTTTGGCGCCTGTATCTGTGGCCCGCGCGCTGGTTCCTGCGTCATTGGCGGTGGGGGAGTATCCCGTCGCGGGGGGGCATTATGCCGTGCGCAAAGTCACGGATGTTGAGGCCGCATTGGCTAAGGTTACGTCTGCACTGTCGGCCTTGCCGCGCACGCGCAAAGTTGTGGATGCGCCGGCTACATTTGTGACCCGAAGCGCGCTTTGGGCGTTTCCAGATGTGACGCGTGTTTGGATTGAGGGTGACACAGTGCATATCGCAGGGCATTTGATTTACGGCAAATCTGATCTGGGCGTGAATAAAGCGCGGATCACGGCGGTCTTGGCGCGCTCAGGCCTCTAAAAGCTTGCGTGCTGTTCTGGCATTGGGCACATAGGGCGCATGATCCCAGCTGATACCCTCGCGCAAATTTTGCAACGCCACGAATACCTTGAAGCCGCTATGTCCGAGGCGGGCGCAGATATTGCGACTTTGTCAAAAGAATACTCTGACCTTGGTCCCGTCGTGGCACAGATCAACGCCTACCAGCAGCTTTTGCAGAACTTAAGTGAAGCAGAAGAAATGATGTCTGATCCAGAAATGCGTGAGCTTGCAGAGATGGAATTGCCCGACCTGCGGGCGGCTGTCCCTGATGCAGAGCGTGACCTGCAACTTGCGCTCTTGCCTAAAGATGTTGCCGACGCGCGGCCTGCAATGATTGAAATCCGTCCGGGAACAGGCGGCGACGAGGCGGCACTTTTTGCAGGCGATTTGTTGCGCATGTATCAACGCTATAGCGAGGCGCAGGGCTGGAAATTCGAAATCATTGAGCATCAAGAAACTGAGCTTGGCGGTATTAAAGAAGTAACTGCACACGTGCAGGGCGCTGGTGTCTTTGCCAAATTAAAGTACGAAAGCGGCGTGCACCGCGTGCAACGTGTTCCGACCACTGAAAGCGGCGGGCGTATTCATACCTCTGCGGCAACGGTCGCCGTATTGCCCGAGGCCGAAGACGTAGACGTACAGATTGATGCAGGCGATCTGCGCATTGACACGATGCGGGCCAGTGGCTCAGGCGGACAGCACGTAAACACAACCGACTCTGCGGTGCGTATTTTGCACATTCCGACCGGCATCATCGTGGTGAGTTCCGAAAAATCGCAGCACCGTAACCGCGAAATCGCGATGCAGGTGTTGAAAACACGGCTCTATGATATGGAACGCCAGAGGGTCGATGATGCACGCTCTGCCGACCGCAAAAGCCAAATTGGCAGTGGTGACCGTTCCGAGCGCATTCGCACTTACAATTTCCCCCAAGGCCGTATGACAGATCACCGGATCAATCTGACGCTTTACAAGTTGGACGCGATTATGGGCGGCGATCTGACCGAGACCATTGACGCGCTGACTGCCGAGGCGCAGGCAAACCTTCTGGCCGAGATGAACGGATGAGCACGCCTGCAACGGTGCAATCTACTTTGATGGCAGCAATTGCGCGGTTGCGTGAAGCGGGCATTGTTGAGCCTGCACCTGATGCGCGCCGCCTAATGGCCCAAGCACTTGGCATCGCCGCATCACGCCTGACACTTAATAGCAATGATACAATTCCCGCGCAGGCGGCGGCAACTTTTGAAGCCTACGTCGATGCGCGATTAGGCCATCAACCTGTGGCGCAAATCATCGGTCGACGTGCATTTTATGGCCGCGAGTTTATTGTGACCAAAGCTGTCCTTGACCCGCGCCCTGATACTGAAACGCTTATTGAGCGTGCGTTAACTGCGCCTTACTCAAAAGTTCTTGATTTGGGCACAGGGTCGGGGTGCATTCTTGTGACTTTGCTGGCTGAAAATCCGGCCGCGACGGGCGAGGGGGCCGATCTTTCAGCAGCCGCTTTGGCTGTTGCACAACAAAACGCTTCGGCCTGCGGTGTGGCGGACCGTGCTGCATTTTATCGCTCGGATTGGCTGAGTGGGGCAAGTGGTCCGTATGATTTGATCGTTTCGAACCCACCCTATATTGCCGAAGACGAAATGGTAGGACTTGCCCGTGATGTCCGCGAGTGGGAGCCGCATATGGCGCTGACACCTGGCGCCGATGGGCTGAAGGTCTATCGCGTTCTGGCGGCTGATGCAGCGCAATTTTTGACACTGGGTGGGCGTATCATCGTCGAAATTGGTGCAGGGCAGGGGGCAGATGTGGTTGCGCTGTTTGAGCAGGCGTTATGGGCAGATGTCGGCTTGTTTAAGGATATAAATGGTAAAGACCGCGTTGTATGTGCTCAAAAGTCACCAGCACAGGTGATTTAAGGCATTAAATACATAAAATTTGTGTCTTTTGGCTTGCGACTGCCTGCGCCAAGTGCTTTTGTCTACTGAGCGACGGGATTGGAACAGTTCGATCATCGCTGTTAAGCTGACACTGCGAATATTGGAAGCCGCGCGCTTCTTTACGCATGTATCACGTATAAAATGGACTGCGCCGATGTGAGGCGCCACTAAACGGGCCATCGATACCTTATGAGATCATCTAAAAACCGCTCGCGGAACAAAAGCCGCAACACTAATCGCCCGTCCGGTGGCAACGTCATTAATCGTGTTTTTGACAGCTCTGGTCCCGAAGGCAAAGTGCGCGGCACTCCTCAGCAAATCATTGATAAATACACACAACTTGCTCGCGATGCACAGCTTTCCGGTGACCGCGTT
>NZ_CBFHHE010000038.1:0-14917 GCF_965655635.1 Nereida sp. | reverse complement strand
GGATTAACTCAACTGCAAAAGGTAAGCTGACCTGATTGAAAAGCCCCCAGCCTAAGCGCTCTGCATCGAACGCGGCGCCCACGGCAAGTAGGGGCAGGACGACAGAAAGCGCGCGCAACGTCAGGGTATCGAGCAGGGTGATGCCCCAATTCGTCAGCCAGCGCCTTGGCTGTGATTGGACACGTTTGCGCCGAGGTGCCCATGCCTCGAAGCTCGCGAAAATCACGAACAACCCAATAAAGATCGTTAGACGAATGAGTGCTTCATTTTCCATACAGCAAAGGTGCCTTAGTGAATGGGGCGTGACAAGCCACGACTGTGTGAAGCGCTAGTGGCGAATGATTGAACCGGCACCGTGGTCTGTAAACAGTTCGAGCAAGCACGCATTTGGTGCACGTCCGTCCAAGATTACCACCGCGCGCACGCCACCTTCGATTGCTGCAAGAGCGGTCTCGGTTTTCGGGATCATACCGCCGGCGATCACGCCTTCGTTGGTAAGTTCCCGGATTTGATCTGCGGTGATGTCAGTCACGATCTCGCCGTTTGCGTCTTTCACGCCCGCCACATCCGTGAGCAATAACAAGCGGTCCGCCTTAAGCGCCGCGGCGATTGCACCTGCGGCTGTGTCACCGTTGATGTTGAATGTTTCACCGTTAGCGCCGGCCCCAAGAGGAGCGATTACGGGAATTGTCCCGGCCTCAAAAAGGGTGTGCAGTACGCTTGTATCGATCTCTGACGGCGTTCCGACAAAGCCCAGATCAGGGTTTGTTTGTGTGCAGGTGATCAGCCCCGCGTCTTTACCTGACAGGCCGACTGCCTTGCCGCCTTGGGCGTTGATCGCTTGGACAATTTTCTTGTTTACACGGCCCGACAATACCATCTCGACCACTTCAACTGTGGCTTGGTCCGTAACGCGTTTGCCGTTCACAAAGTCCGACTGAATGCTCAGCTTATCGAGCATTTCGTTGATCATTGGTCCACCACCATGAACGATCACCGGGTTCACACCGACTTGCCGCAGCAACACGATATCGCGCGCAAAGCTTTCCATAGCCTCATCGCTGCCCATGGCGTGGCCACCAAATTTGATCACCACAATCGCATCATCATAGCGTTGCAAGTAGGGCAGTGCTTTGCTGAGGGTGCTGGCGGTGGCGATCCAATCGCTTTTCATGGCGTTCTGCTTTTTCATGTCGGTGTCCTCTTGGCGCTTGTTCGTACTGGGGAACGTGATGCCTGCCAAGGTAAGATTAGGTGAGGGTGTGAATGATGTGCCGCAGAGTGGCGATGCCGTCACCTTTTTCCGAGCTGGTCATGATGATCTCTGGGTAGGACGCGGGATGCTTGGCCAGTTTCGATTTGACCTGCTCCAGCATCTTGTCCTTTGCGCCGCCCTTTACCTTGTCGGTTTTGGTCAGAACGCATTGAAAAGTTACAGCCGATTTATCGAGTAGGGTCATGATTTCTTCATCGACGGGTTTCACCCCGTGGCGCGCATCAATCAAAACAAACGCCCTGCGAAGACTTGCACGGCCCGAAAGGTAAGCCTTGAGCAAGCGCTGCCACTTTTCAACGATGGGGATTGGTGCGTTTGCAAAGCCGTAACCGGGCAAATCCACAAGGTAGTGGCTTTCGGTAAGCGTAAAGAAGTTGATCTCTTGGGTGCGGCCCGGGGTGTTCGATGCGCGTGCTAAACCTTTGCGTCCCGTAAGCGCGTTGATCAAGCTGGATTTACCAACATTCGATCGGCCTGCAAAACAGACTTCCATGCGGTCGGCCATTGGCATGCCGTCCATCGCGACGACACCTTTCAAAAAATCGGTCTCACCGGCGAAAAATACCCGTGCAGCTTCGACTTCTTGTGGAGTTGGCTCTTCGGCCAGTGTGAATTGCATGTCCATTTCAGAGAAACTCAATTTTGTCTTGCACTGACGCGTGGCCAGATTTGGTTGCGCGCAAATAGATGCCAAAATCTTTGTGGCCCCAATTCTGCGTTAAGGTGTTGAGCACATCCGCATCGCGCTCGCCTGTTTGTGGATTGGCGTGCGTGGCCAAGCATCTGGTGATTGATTCAACCACTTCGAACTCGGCCGTGCCGATACGAATTTCTTTGCCGACCCAACTGAATTCGTCCCATGGTTCTGCGCCGTCGACCCAGATGTTACCGCGAAAGCGGGTTTGGGCCATGTCTGCACCAATTCTCTCGCTTAGCTCGGCCAGGCTGGCCGTGTTCAGAAGGGAGATCGATGTATAGGGCGTATCGGTCATGCCTACGTCTGCCCGTACGACCTTCACCGATTGGGCGCGGTCTTGCGGCATCAAGTTTTTACACCACCCCAAAAATTCCGCTGTGTCGCCATCCGGATCAAAGCTAAGCGTTTCAGCATCTGGGTGCGATAGGGTGACGATGCCAGTGTCCGTGTCAGTAACTGCGCGTATAGCCATCAGCTGTGGTGCTTTGCCACCGCGGCTGAAGTTTGCGCAACTTGCCCATGCACTGCCATCAGTCTTGGCCGCTTCATGGGCTACTGCCCACTTACGGTCCCACGGCATCGTCTGGCCTGCGATGAAATCAGACGCGCTGAGCGCTTCGTGACCGTGGCCCTTGATGGGGTGCCGCCAAAGGGCCGCGATCCGAAGCATTAGGTTTCTTCCGTTTTCGACTTACGGCTGAAGCCTTTTTTGATGTTGCCGAAGACATCCGGCTTGATGCCCTGACTGCGCATGATCAGGTACTGTTGGCTGAATGTGATCGTGTTGTTGGCAATCCAGTAGATGACCAACCCGCTGGCAAAGCTGCCAAGCATGAACATGAAGACCCATGGCATCCATGCAAAAATCATCGCCTGGGTCGCGTCTGTGGGCGCCGGGTTCAGTTTTTGTTGTAGCCACATTGAGATGCCCAAAATGATGGGTAATACGCCGAGCGACAGGATGTAAAAGATGCTTGTTGGCTCAGGTGTTGCGTATGGCAGCAGGCCGAATAAGTTCAGGATGGAGGAGGGGTCCGGTGCCGAAAGATCGCGAATCCAACCTACCCATTCTGCGTGACGCAATTCGATTGTAACGAAAATCACTTTGTAGAGTGAGAAGAAGATCGGGATTTGCATCAAGATGGGTAAACAACCCGAGGCAGGGTTGACCTTGTTCTTCTTGTAGAGCTCGATCATGCCCTTTTGCATTTTCTCGCGGTCATCACCTGCCGCTTCTTTCAGCTTCTCCATCTCTGGTTGAAGTTCTTTCATGCGGGCCATGGATACGTATGATTTATAGGCGAGCGGTAGTAAAATTGCTTTGATCAAAAGCGTCAGGGCGATGATGGACCAGCCCATATTCCCGATCACGGCGTTGAGCCAGTGCAGTACCGCAAAGATCGGCTTGGTCAGGAAAAAGAACCAACCCCAATCAATGCTGTCGAGGAAGTTGTAGATGCCGCCGTCATTTTCATAGTTGCGGATTGTCTCCCATTCTTTCGCACCGGCAAAGAGCTGAGTGCTGACGGAAATGGTTTCGCCCGCGGCGAGGTCTACAGTTGGCAGGCGTACTTCGGACCGGAAGGTGTTGCGCGCTTCGTTGTATTGCAAAACGCCCGTAAATGGCTGCGCGCTTTCGGGAATAAGCATCGACATCCAGTAGTGATCGGTGAAGCCAAGCCAGCCGTTTTGTTGGATTTGCGCAACATCAGCGGTCGCGCCCCAGCGGTCATCACGGTCAAAGTCGGAGATGTCGTCGTAGTTATACTCGGACAGTTCCTCACCCGTTTGGCGCATGGCGCCTTCGTGGATGATGAAGAAGTTCTTCAGCGCCGTGGGAATTCCATGCCGCATAAGCGCGCTGTAAGGGGCGAGGCGCGCGGCGGCATCTGCTGTGTTTGTCGCGGACTGTTCGACGTTGAACATAAAGTTTTCATCGATTGAAATGACGCGGGTGAAGACAAGGCCCTTGCCGTTATCCCAGCTAAGGGTCACGGGAGTATTCTCCGTGAGTGTCGCGCTCGCGTCGGCGTTCCAGATCGTTGTTGCCGTGGGGACATCCTCAAAACCCAAAGCGCCGCCGGGAGCCCAACCAAAATCAGCGTAGAACGCTTCGGGTTCATCGGTGCCGCGGAACAGCCGCACGATGCTGGCACCTTCGTCGAGAGATATCTGATATGATTTCAGAGCCAGGTCGTCGATACGGCCGCCTTGCAATGAAATGCTGCCGGACAGTTCTTTGGTATCAATCGCGATGCGTGGAGCGTCTGTGCGCCCTTCGGCTAATTCCTCTGGTGCTGTTCGCTGTTGCGCAGTAACGGGGGCTGCCGCAGGTGCGATGGTGCTGGTCTCTTGGGATGTCACTGCGGACTGCGGTGCCTCGGCGGGTGGTGGCACGAGAAAAGGCCAAATGATAATAACCGCAAGGCACAGTACACTTGCCAAGATTAGATTTCTATTTTGCTCGTCCATTGTCGCCCGCCAGTCTCTAAATCTAGTGTGGCGGTTGAACCTTTATGAGGGCCAAACGTCAAGGGGAAAGGGCTTTTTCGAACCTTTGAGCGACAATAAGACAAGTTTGATACGCACCGTTTTAGGCAAACCGCTGTGTCAGCGACTGTACGTTTGTTACTTTGGTCTTGTGAGCGCGAATCCATGCATGCGTTTCCTCCAAGGGCATCGGCTTTGCTAGCGCGAAGCCCTGAACATGATGGCAACCTATCTGGGCCAGTTTGGCATGCTCGCTAAGGGTTTCGACACCTTCAGCCAGTGCCTCAATGCCGAGCTCATTTGCCATGGATATAATTGCTCGGACCATTTTACTTTGCGCTGACTCGCTATCAACTTTGGTAATGAACGATCGGTCCATTTTCAGCCGATCAATTCCAAATCTTCGAATAGCAGCGATTGAAGCGTGGCCTGTGCCGAAATCATCTAAATCAAGCAAACAGCCAATGTCTGACAGGCGCGCAAGGTTGCGGTGGATGATGTCATCACCGTTACCAGCCATAACCGTCTCAAGCACCTCAACGCAAAGCCGATCTGCGCTTAGGTCTTGGCGATCAAGCTCCCATTCGATCCGTTCTACAAGCTTCGGGTTGCGTAAATCATCACTCGCAAAGTTCACCGAAACATGTGGGATGCTGAACCCCTGTTTGTCCCAATCCTTGAGTGCGCAAAAGCTCGCGCGCAGCATTCGCTCGTTCAGTCGTTCCATTAACCCCGCGTTTTCGAGAGTTGGCAGGAAATCCGACGGCGGTATGAGACCACTGTTTGGGTGATGCCATCGGGCAAGCGCTTCAAATCCAGATATTTCGCCTGTTGTGATACGCACTTGCGGTTGAAACCACGCAGTAATTGCACCGCTTTCAAGAGCATCAAAAACTTGCGCATTCTGCGAAGTTTGATGTTTGGTTGGTATCGTAAGCTCTGGAGAATACGCGCGTACTGCGCTGGGACCTTGGCGCTTAGCATCCATAAGCGCGGTAATGGCGGCGGATTGATATGCCTGTGGGGTTTGTGTCGAAACGCGCGACAGCAAAGCAAAGCCGATTGAGGCCGAACACAAAACAGTAGCATTATCGACCAAATAGGGCTGGGCAATTGCGGTCTGAAGGCGGTTGGCGATTTGGAGCGCCGCTTCGAGATCAAGCCTTGGGTCTGAGCCAATTACGACAATGATGGGACCATCGTCAGACGCTTGCACGGTGTCAGCATCGCGAAGAACGCCCGCAATGTTAGCCATTGCTTGCGCACAGATAGTTTCCGCGCCAGCAACACCGTGGATATCTTTAATGGTGGTTAGATCATCAAGCTGTAGTGCCAAACATAGGCTATTTTTGTGGGTTAGTGCGCGTTCGGAAATCGCACGTTCAAGTGCTGAATTAAGACTTTGCGCTGTTCGGGGAGGAGGCGAGAGAGCTAGGCGCTGTTTGCGAAGCAACGCTGCAATAATCACAGCACAAGCAAGCGCAGTTCCGATCCACAGGCCTTTGGCTTCCCCAAGAAGTTGCCCCATCAATGGCAGAAGTGGGCTGAGCGCAACGCAGCTATGCCGCAAAATCTCGCGTATGTTCGCCCAATAGCCCATTCTGTCGCTGCTCCACCGTTACTTTAGCGATTGGATACGACACAGAATCTTCGTGATTGCTTAACGTGAGGCTTAATTATCTGAAGAGTTTGATGAAAATTGTGGCTGATCGCTGTTTAGCCCTAAGAAATCAAAGAGATTTGTGTCCAGCATATGAGCTGGATTTATGTTGGCTAGCGCTCGGAACATGGTTTGGCGTCGCCCGGGGCTGTTGGTCTCCCAGATGTCGAGCATTTGTTTAATCTGTTGGCGTTGAAGGCCGTCTTGGCTTCCGCATAAATCACATGGAATGATCGGGTAGTTGAGAGCTTTGGCAAAAGCCTCGCAATCCGCTTCAGCGACATGAGCAAGAGGGCGGTAAACGAATAAATCCCCGTCCTCGTTAAGTAACTTCGGCGGCATCGCTGAAAGTCTGCCGCCGTGAAACAGGTTCATCAGGAAGGTTTCAAGAATGTCATCGCGGTGGTGTCCCAAGATAACCGCTGAGCATCCTTCTTCACGGGCAATGCGGTAAAGATTTCCACGCCTTAGGCGTGAACAGAGTGAGCAAAACGTTCGACCATGTGGAATTTTATCCATAACGATTGAGTAGGTGTCTTTGTACTCGATACGGTGGGGAACCTGCATTTCCTGCAGGAACTTTGGCAACACGGTCGCGGGGAAGTTGGGTTGGCCCTGATCTAGGTTGCACGCGAGCAGATCGACAGGAAGCAACTCGCGCCATTGCAACTCATAGAGTGCAGCAAGCAGAGTGTAGCTGTCTTTGCCACCCGACAAACATACTAACCATTTCTGTTTGGGTTCACGCGGATCAACCATGCCGTATTGGTCAATTGCCTCGCGGGTTTGTCGGATGATCCGCTTGCGAAGTTTTTTGAATTCGGTCGTTTTGGGGGCAGCATTGAAAAGCGGGTGAATGTCGTTGGGCACATCGAGAGCTGGCGAAGCGTCGGTCATTACTGATCCGTTTCATCTTTTTGGTTGGCTGGCTTGGGGACGGGATCATAGCCGTCACGTCCAAGCGGATGGCAACGTCCGATCCGCCGTATGGTAAGCCAGCCGCCTTTCAAGCCGCCGTGTGTTTGCAGTGCTTCAAGGGCGTAAGCGCTACAAGTTGGTTGATAACGGCAGTTGAACCCGACCCAAGGGCTAAAAATAAGACGGTACGCGCGGATTGGCAGGGCTAGTACGAAGGCGAGGGGGCTCATTGGTCATGAACCCGCTTTAGCGCGTATTGAAGGTCAGCGCCTAGGTCATTGAAATCGCGGGTCGCGGTAATTTCGGCGCGGCCAATCAGCACATAGTCCCAGCCTGTGCGCCCCTCGCTGGGTAGAATTAGTCGTGCAATTTCGCGCAACCGGCGCTTGGCGCGGTTGCGGGCTACTGCATTGCCGACTTTTTTGGAGCAGGTGAAACCAACGCGCGCTGGGCCGTCGTCACCACGCGGGCGGGCCTGCAGGTGAACGCCGGTTGTGCCTTGTCGTTTGGCGCGTGCTGCTGCTAGAAAATCAGCCCGTTTGCGCAGAACCTCTAACGGTTTTCCTGAATGAGAAAAAGTCGCCTGCGGAACGTCCGAGGCGACTTTGTCAAATGTGGTATGCGATGCCATTTGGCGCCGCGCGTACTTTACGCGCTCAGCGACTTGCGGCCGCGCGCACGACGTGCGTTCAGGATCTTACGGCCAGCTTTGGTGGCCATGCGCGAACGGAAGCCGTGGCGGCGTTTGCGAACAAGGTTCGATGGTTGGTAGGTGCGTTTCATATCGCAGTCCTCAGAATCTGGCCCAAACCTATTGAATAGATTCGAAGGCCGTTTGAATTAGAAGCCTGTCTGTAGAGCGGGTCAGCTGAGCTGTCAATTCAGATCACGCGTGTTTTGTTGCAATTATTCCTGTAACCCCACACAAGACCACGCAAAACTGTAACATTTGTCCGTTTCCCATCAATGGCGCGTGACAATCATGCTTTGCGCCTAGGGTATTTTGCCAATACCCGCCATTCAGGGCCCAACGCAATAAATTATGCAAAGAAGCCCTGACACATGACTGATACTACTGAAACTGACAAAACCGGCATTGGCCGCATGCTTCCTATTCTACTGATCGGCACCGTTGCCGTTGCGGGTGCATTCACCTTGAAAGATTACCTTACGTTCCAAGCGTTGGCTGACAACCGCGAGGCGCTTCTGGCATTTCGTGATAGCAATTACATGGGCACGGTGCTTGGCTTCATTGTCGTCTACACTTTGATCGTCGCGTTTAGTCTTCCGGGGGCTACGATCGCCACCCTGACCGGTGGTTTCTTGTTTGCGACTTTCCCTGGCGCGCTTTTCAACATGACCGCCGCAACGTTGGGTGCCACGGCAATCTTTATGGCTGCAAGATGGGGCTTTGGGGAAAAACTGGGTGCAAAGCTTGAGGCAAGTGATGGGATGGTCAAGAAAATCAAAGATGGCATCGATGAAAACCAATGGTCGATGCTTTTTCTGATACGCCTTGTACCGGCGGTACCGTTTTTCGTGGCTAATCTTGTGCCCTCGTTTTTGGAAGTGCCGCTGCGGCGCTTCATGATTTCTACATTCTTCGGGATCATTCCAGGCTCTGTGGTTTATACCTCTGTTGGAGCTGGCTTGGGCACGGTTTTTGAGCGCGGCGAAACACCCAATCTTGGCATTATCTTTGAGCCGCAAATCATTGGCCCCATTATTGGCCTTTGTGTTCTGGCGGCATTGCCAATTCTGATCAAAGCCGTTCGTGGCAAGCAAGGACTGTGACTATGAGTACGCGATTAAAGACGGACATTTTGATTATTGGTGGCGGCTCCGGTGGGCTTTCACTTGCTTATGGTGCCAGTCAAATGGGCGCGGATGTTACGTTGCTTGAGGGCCATCTTATGGGGGGCGATTGCCTAAACTTTGGCTGTGTGCCGTCCAAGGCTTTGATTGCGGCCGGCAAACATGCCCACGCCATGGGGGCAGGTGCGGCTTTTGGGGTGACACCTGTTGTGCCTGAAGTGGACTATGCTGCTGCAAAGCATCATGTGCGCAGCGTAATCGACACGATAGCGCCCGTTGATAGCCAAGAGCGGTTCGAGGGGGTTGGTGTGCGTGTTATCCGTGAATACGGCAAATTCATTTCACCGACCGAAGTACAGGCTGGTGATACGGTTATAACAGCGCGGCGCGTTGTGGTTGCAACCGGATCAGGCCCGTTTGTGCCGCCAATCCCCGGCATTGATGATGTGCCTTACTTTACCAATGAGACGATCTTCGATCTGCAAGGCCAGCCAGAGCATCTGATTGTTATTGGTGGTGGGCCGATCGGGATGGAAATGGCGCAGGCGCACCGCCGACTGGGATGTAAAGTTACAGTTATCGAAGGTGCCAAAGCCATGGGCAAAGATGACCCTGAAATGGCTGCTGTCGTTCTTGATAATTTACGCTCAGAAGGTGTGGAAATCATTGAGCAAGCCCAAGCCGAAAAAATCAGCGGCGCAAATGGCAACATTACCGCACACACGCCTAAGGGTGATTTTACCGGCTCTCATATTCTTGTGGCTGTTGGTCGCAAAGTGAATATCGACAAACTTAATCTGGATGCGGCAGGTGTTGAGTATGATCACACTGGCATCAAAGTGGACGCCAATCTCAAAAGCACAAACCGCCGCGTTTATGCTGCTGGTGATGTTGCTGGTGGGTTACAATTTACACATATGGCTGGCTATCACGCAGGCGTTTTGGTGCGCAGTCTAGTTCTTGGCTTGCCTGCAAAGGCCAGTACGCACCACATTCCGTGGGCTACGTACACAGACCCCGAACTTGCGCAAGTTGGCCAAACCGAGGCGCAGGCCCGTGATGTACACGGCGATAAGCTGACGGTTGTGCGCTTTCCGTATCACGAGAATGACCGCGCCATTGCTGAGCGGAAAACCAGAGGTCTCATCAAAGTGATGGTCGTGAAAGGCAAGCCTGTCGGGGCCTCTATTGCGGGTGCCCATGCGGGTGAATTGGTTGGTATGTGGGCCATGGCAATTGCCAATGGCCTCAAGATGTCTGCCATTGCCAACACAGTTTTGCCTTATCCCACAATTGCCGAAATCAACAAACGCGCGGCTGGCCAATACTTTAGCCCCAAGTTGTTCGATAGTGCTACGGTGAAACGTGTGGTGCGGTTTGTGCAGCGTGTGATACCCTAGGCCAATATCGGCCCGTGGGGCGGAGGATGTATGATTAAATCTCTCTCTGGACGCTTTTTGCTCCTGACCATAATTTTTGTGATGCTGGCGGAAGTGCTGATCTTTGTCCCGTCGATTGCGCGGTTCAGAGAGGATTATCTATTGGCGCGTCTGGAGCGTGCGCAGATTGCGTCGCTTGCCACTCTTGAAAATGATATGATCAGCGTCGAGGCCGAAGAAGAATTGCTGCGCAACGCGGGCATTTATAATGTTGTGCTGCGCCGTGACCAAGTGCGCCGCCTTGCGCTTTCGACAACCATTCCCAGCCCTATTCATGAGACGTTTGACCTGCGTAGCCCATCTGCGTGGGTGTTGATTGGTGATGCGCTGCACCGTTTTGTGGACCCAGAGCCACGCGTGATCCGGATCATCGGAAATCCGGTTAATGATGCGGGTACGTTGATTGAGGTAACGCTTGGCACAGCGAGTTTGCGCGACGCGATGGTGTCTTATGGGCTGAACATTTTGCGCCTGTCGCTGCTTATTTCCGTTGTTACTGCGGGGCTTTTGTTTGTTGCGGTTCAGTGGGGGCTTGTTCGCCCAATCAACAACTTTGTCTCGGCTATGAAAGACTATCAAAGTGCGCCAGAGGATGCGCGCAAAGTGATCAAGCCGACGGCCTCAATAACCGAGCTTCGTGAAGCTGAAGAGGCGTTGGCTACACTTGAAGAACAACTGACGCATCTTTTGAAGCAAAAAGACCGCCTTGCACAACTTGGTGGCGCGGTTAGTAAAATCAGTCATGACCTACGTAATATCTTGACTTCGGCGCAGCTGTTCACGGACCGCATTGAAATGTCAGAGGACCCAACTGTTGCGCGTCTTGCCCCTAAGTTGGTCAACTCAATCACGCGCGCGGTTAACCTATGCGAAGCGACCCTTGCGTTTGGACGGGCGGAGGACGCCGCCCCCAGTTTGAATCGCTTTGCACTGGCCGATGTTGTGGGAGACGTCATCGCCAGCGAGCAATTGGCCGTGGGGGATTTTGCACTTGATTTGGTTGATGACACGCCCGCGGGCATGATGATCCGCGCGGATGCAGAACAGCTTTACCGCGTCATTGGAAACTTGGTGCGAAATGCGCGGCAGGCGATTGTTGCAACGGGCAAACCCGCTCAGATTATAATCTGCGCCGATGAAACCCCCAACGAATGGACGATCCGCATTAAAGATACGGGGCCTGGCCTGCCGCCCAAAGCGCAAGAGAATCTTTTTAAGGCGTTTGAGGGGAACGCGCGCAAAGGCGGTACTGGATTGGGTCTAATCATAAGCCTTGAACTTATTCGGGGGCACGGAGGGGAGCTGTCGCTTGAGACTTCTGGACCAGAAGGAACGTGTTTTCTTATCCAATTGCCAAAATCTGATCTCACTTTGGCAGCGGCAGCAGAGTAATTTAGAAAACCTCATTTTTAGGGCTTGCAACGAGCGCTGAGCGACGGTAGTTCGGCGCCAGTGGACCGATAGCTCAGCTGGATAGAGTACTTGACTACGAATCAAGGGGTCGGGGGTTCGAATCCTCCTCGGTCCGCCACCAAAATCCCTTAAGTAGATGTTAATAATACGATATATTTTATACGGTATATTTCTGTCCCTAATTGTGTCCCCTAAAAATAATTAAGAGATCCGCTCCCGCGCGCGTAGCTGGGGCCTTTGGATGTGCTGGATATATGAATAATTCGACAACCGCGCGTTGCTAGCAGTCAGTAGGTCCGCGGTTCGAGTCCGTGTGGGGCACCATTTCATCATAAAATATATATTATTATCAATAATTTAACGGATTTATGGATATTTTTACACACTCAATTATCCACCCTTTGAGTTCTACTTTTGTTTAATCATTGATCGAGTTCGCCACTTATGTCACGCGCGCCCGCACACGCGCAAATGTGTTCTGGTGGGTGGTCGCGCTTTAGACGGCAAGCGCAGAGATGAGAACGCGAATGAAGCCTTGTGGTAGCGCAACTATCCGTGGATCATTTAAAGTTTTGACTAGATAACTCCTAAAAATTTTGCTGTAGCCTTTTAGTATTTGTCAGATTAACACGTTTTTGATCCTGAAGGCTGAAAGATCAAAAATGAAGTTTCACCTAACCTTTGCACTTTTGTTAGCGCTGGTCCCACAGGTAGCGTGGTCTCAGGTTGCGCGTACTTGCAATCTTAGTGCGACTACGCCTTCAGAAGTAGATACAGATCGTCAATTAACAAATGCTGATACTGCGGCTCTTACAGAAGCTGCAAAGAGGGGCGATGATATAACTGGCTGTGACGTATCTGAGATAACAGATATGTCGGGGTTATTTTATTTCCATCCCAATTCTTTCAATCAAGACATCGGTGATTGGGATGTGTCTAAAGTCACAAATATGGACAATATGTTTCGGCAAACATATGTTTTCAATCAAGACATTGGCGGTTGGAATACAAGTAGCGTTACCTCAATGGTACGTACGTTTGTTTTTAGTTACGACTTTAATCAGGACATCAGTGGTTGGGATGTGTCCAGTGTCACTAGTTTTTTTGCCACTTTCGAAAGTGCAACGGACTTCAATCAAGACATTTTGGGTTGGAACGTATCCAGCGCAACTACCTTTCAGGGTATGTTCATGAATGCTACTGCAATGAATGCAAATTTTTCCGCTCCCGACTGGCCGACCAGCTCGTTTTTTTCTGACAGCACTGCGCCGACGGTTAGTTCGTCAACGCCTAGCGACAATGCGACTGGCGTTGCCGTCGATGCCAACATTGTTCTGACGTTCAGCGAAGTTGTTGATGCAGAGACAGGTAGCATCGTTCTCAAAAAGGTGTCGGACGGTTCGACGATTGAGACGTTTGACGTCACTTCAGCTGTCACAGGCTCTGGGACCACAACGATTACGATTAACCCCACAGCTGACTTGGCAAGTTCGACTGCGTACTATGTTGAGATCGCCTCGACTGCTTTTGATGATGCAGCCAGCAACAGCTATGCAGGCATTACGGGTTCGACGACGTTGAACTTCGAAACGGCTGCACCAGCAAATTCAGCCCCCGTTGCCAATGCAGGCTCTGATCAAACAGTCGCTTCTGCTGCAGCTGTGACGCTGGATGGGTCTGGATCATCTGATGCTGACAGCGGTGACACGTTAACCTATGCGTGGACGCAAACCTCGGGCGCAACTGTGACGCTATCCAGCGCTACTGCTCAGCAACCCACATTCACAGCGCCTTCACTCAACGTTGGCGATGCAGATGCTGTGCTGGTGTTCTCGCTCGTGGTTAATGACGGCATCGTCAACAGCTCAGCGGATACGGTCACGATTACAGTTGAAGCTCCTGCGTCCACACCAGCTTCAGAGTTTGCTGCACATGAAGCAGAGATCCGTAATACGCTAGTTGGTGATGCATCACGCAGCCTGCGTAGTTCAGTAGCTGCTAACCGCCGTTTAGCGCAAAGCGCTCGAGAACGCTTTATTGAGTTCAGCCAAGCCCAAGCGCGTGAAGAAGACGTCACACGGGCTTTGATCCCTTTTGACATTGGTGGCAACTTCACCCTGTCTGAGAGCGGGTTGAACACATCCGGCAACTTCTTCCAGCAAGTTGGCAATGAAGAGGGCACATATCGCCGTTTGTTCTTTGGTGACTTTGATGTGCAGCATGACAATGACACTGACAGCACCACTGCGACGCTGACAGGCCGCATGGCTTGGGAACATATGACATCTGAGCAAACTATGCTGGGCTACTTCATTGGTGGTGAACTGGCGACCAGCAACATCGGTGGCAGCTTTGAAGGCGATCAGGACCGTATTGGTGTCACTGCTGGGGGCTATGTTGTGCATGAGCTGTCCGAGCAGGTCTACTTTGACGGCTCTGCAAGTGTAGGAGCAGGTCGCAATGACCTTGAGATGGCCAATGACACCTTGGCTCTGGAAAGTGAGTACACCACACAAACAGCAACACTGGGCGGGGCAATCACAGGTGTCTACAGCCAAAAGGGCTATGACTTTCAGCCTGAGCTTGCACTGAGCTTTGGCAAGACATGGCTGGGGAACGTTGGGTTCACAGGACGTGCTTACGGTCTGACAGATGATGCTCTGAGCTTAGATGCGGGCACAGTCTCAATTGCCAACCTCACGTTCCGCCCAGAAGTGATCATACCAATTAGCGCTGACTTTGTGGCAGATACCAACATGCAGTTCACTTATGCCCCGCGTTTGATTTGTGAGCAGATCAAAAGCACCACCAAAACGTCTGACTGTGGCACAGGTGGTGAGCTTGGCTTCAGCAGCACATCAGAAGATGCACTGAGTTCAGCTGACATGCGCATCCTACTGGATCGCATTAACAGTGGCACACGGTCCAGCTTTGTCTTCAGTGTTGAACACAAGTTCTGATTATCCTCGGACAAAAGCAAGCAATACGGTAGAGCGAAAGTTCTAGGAGAGGGTGGAGAACGGTCCTCGCTGATTAATTTGATTAATCTCCCCCACCGGACAACTGGACACCCTTTTAGGGGGATGTCCGTGTCTGTCCGTCTAGATGGGCTGCGGACAAGGGTCGGACATGGGATAGGTTCCCATATCATGGAGTTCCATAACGAATAGCCTCTCAAAAAGGACAAATAGAAAAATTGCATTTGTGGG
>NZ_CBFHHE010000037.1:0-15774 GCF_965655635.1 Nereida sp. | reverse complement strand
AACCGGCGGCGTCAATACGCACCCCGCACTGAGTGAACCGCGAACAGATATCGTCCGAAGCGCACGCAGCCCCGCGGCGCAGCCACATTAAGGGACCCCTATGCCCGAAGTCATTTTCCCTGGCCCCGAAGGCCGCCTCGAAGGTCGTTACCACCCCCAGAAAGAAAAAGACGCGCCTATCGCTATCGTTCTTCATCCACACCCGCAATTCGGCGGCACGATGAACAACAAGGTCGTCTACAATCTGCACTACGCGTTTTATAACATGGGCTTCACGGTCCTGCGGTTTAACTTCCGCGGCGTAGGACGCAGCCAAGGTGAATATGACCAAGGGGTCGGCGAACTGTCAGATGCGGCATCTGCACTCGATTACCTGCAGTCGATGAACAACAACTCCAAACACTGCTGGGTCGCTGGCTTTTCGTTTGGCGCTTGGATTGGCATGCAGCTGTTGATGCGTCGTCCTGAAATCACGGGTTTCATCTCGGTCTCACCGCCCGCGAATATGTACGACTTCTCGTTCTTGGCGCCCTGCCCGTCATCTGGCCTGATCATCAATGGTTCAAACGACCGTGTCGCACCACCCGCGGACACCGTAAACCTGGTCAATAAGCTGCACGAACAAAAAGGCATCACGATCACTCATGATGAGGTTCCGGGTGCTGGCCACTTCTTTGAAGAAGACCACATGGACACGCTGATCGATACAACGACCAGCTACGTCCAGCGTCGCTTAACTGAAAACACACGCTAAGAAATGAGGCGCAGCTTTCAACGGCTGCGCCTTTTATGTACCGTTTTTAGTATGATTTTTCCGCCCTTAAGGAACCGCCCATGGACGATCTTCAAAAGATGGCTTCTGATTTAGCCGCTGAGTGTATCGCAGTTCAGAAAGAAATTGGCGACGAACGGCTTTTCATTCAGGTCGCATCTGTGTTGGGCGCCTCCTCACAAACTCTTGAGGAAGCTTTCCTGACCAACGTGCGCACGAAAATGGCCGCTGAAAAAGCCCGCGCATTTCTAGTTGAAACTCTGCGCGTCCACCGCGCGTCCATGGATACCAGCCCACACACATGACCGATGCCGCCCACTGGCCAGTTCCTGCGCCGAACACGCCCGATGATCTTGATCAGCAGTTGACGTTCCTGCGCGAGATTGACCGGCTGAAGCAGATCAACCGCAATAACCTTTTGACTACCAATGCGCGCCCTGAAAATACCGCCGAGCACAGCTGGCACGTAGCACTGCTTGCACTGGTCGCAGCCCCCTATTTCCCCAAACCGGTCGACGTTGATCGCGCGATTGCAATGCTGTTGATCCACGACATTGTTGAGATCGACGCAGGCGACCATCCAATTCATTTGCGTCACGACCAATCCGCAATTGCCGCCAAAGAAGAAGCAGCCGCCACGCGCCTTTTCGGGCTTTTGCCGGCCGCACAAGGTACCGCACTTCATACACTCTGGCGCGAATTTGATACTGGCACATCTGACACGGCAGTTTTTGCGCGAAGTTGTGATCACCTGCATCCCGAACTGATGGTCATGACGGGCACACGAGCCAGTGATGAGCACATCCAAATCGGCGTTGATAACCTTGCGACGGGCCGCGCCTCACGCCTCAAGCAAACTTGGCCAGCTGCGTATGACTTGCTGGAAGCGTTGCACAGCGACCAAGCTGCGACAGGGCCGTTAGCTGACATCACCGCATTTATCAATCAGACAGACGCGCTGAAACAAGTCCTACGCGCCACGCCCATCTTGAGCGACCATCGGCAAGAAAACTCGGGTGAACACAGCTGGCATCTCGCCATGTTCGGGCTGATCTTGTCTGGCCACGCCACAGATCTTTCGGCAGATACGCAGGCCGCGACCATTATCAAGATGTTGCTGATCCATGATATTGTTGAAGTGGACGTTGGCGACACCCCCATCCACGGTAGCTTTGACGCCGCCGAAATCGAAAGCCAAGAACAGGTCGCCGCTACGCGAATTTTTGGCCTTCTGCCTCAGAAGGAAGGCGCTGAGCTGACTGCGCTATGGCAAGAATTTGAAGCCGCCCAAAGTCCCAACGCGATCTTCGCTAAGTCCATTGACCGCGCACAGCCCGTCTTGGCCAATCTTGCACAACATGGTGGCACTTGGCCAACCTATCACGTTACACGCGAACAGCTTGAGGCCCGTGTAGCTGCAAAAATCAAACGCGGCTTTCCCGCTCTTTGGAATGCAATAAAGCCCGAGATTGATCTATGGTTTGCCAATAATACTTAGCGTGTAGCTGCTTCACTCTTTATTAGTATACAATTGCATACTATACTTTCGTTAGAAAAGTTTTTGCGCTAACCAAAGCCTGAAACACCCGTTGATTCACGAGCCAGCCAAATTGCAAAGGGCCCAATCATGACCAAGATTAAGGTAGAGAACCCCGTCGTTGAACTCGACGGCGATGAGATGACACGCATTATCTGGGACTTTATCAAGAAGAAGCTGATCCTGCCGTATCTCGACCTTGATCTGAAATACTACGATCTGGGCATGGAAGTACGTGATGAGACCAATGACCAAATCACGATTGATGCAGCAGAAGCCATCAAGAAATACGGCGTCGGTGTCAAATGTGCGACGATCACCCCCGATGAGCAGCGGGTTAAGGAATTTGGCCTCAAAAAGATGTGGCGCTCGCCCAATGGGACGATCCGCAACATTTTGGGCGGCGTTGTGTTCCGCGCACCGATCATTTGCTCAAACGTGCCCCGCCTTGTACCAGGCTGGACTGACCCTATCGTAATTGGCCGCCATGCGTTTGGCGATCAGTACAAAGCAACTGACTTCCTGATGCCCGGCCCTGGCAAGCTGACCATGAAATTTGTGGGCGAAGATGGCACAGTGATCGAAAAAGATGTCTATGACAGCCCCTCTGCGGGCGTGGCCATGGGCATGTATAACCTTGATGCCTCAATCATTGATTTTGCGCGTGCCTCGTTTAACTACGGCCTGAACCTTGGATGGCCTGTGTATCTATCGACCAAAAACACAATCCTGAAAGCCTACGACGGACGTTTCAAGGACTTGTTCCAAGAAGTCTTTGACGCAGAGTTTGCCGAAAAATTCAAAGAGGCAGGCATCTGGTATGAGCACCGCTTGATCGATGACATGGTCGCTTCGGCGATGAAATGGTCAGGCAAGTTCGTGTGGGCCTGCAAAAACTACGACGGCGACGTACAATCGGACACAGTCGCTCAGGGTTTTGGCTCGCTTGGACTGATGACCAGCCAATTGATGACGCCGGACGGCAAAATCGTTGAGGCAGAGGCCGCACACGGCACCGTCACGCGCCACTTCCGTCAGCACCAGAAAGGCGAAGCGACATCGACAAATTCCATCGCCTCTATCTATGCGTGGACAGGTGGCCTGAAGCACCGCGCGAAACTCGACAATAACGCGGAACTTATGAAGTTTGTTGAAACCCTTGAAAAAGTAATCGTGGACACAGTTGAATCCGGCTTCATGACAAAAGATTTGGCATTACTGGTCGGTCCAGATCAAAGCTGGCTAACCACGGAAGGGTTCTTGGAAAAGATCGACCAAAACCTCAACGCGGCCATGTAAATGCCTTCCCTCATCGTTGCCAAAGTAATGCGCGGCGGTGAGGGCCTTCTTTTGTTTTATAAATATCCAAACAGGCAGCCTGTCCCACTGGTTGACCCCCCGCCCAATCTCGCTATCACCGTTAGCAAAAGTTCTTCGTAGCGCGGTGAGGCAAGCCATATGATCCAACGGTTGTACAACTGGACTTTGTTCATGGCCGAGCACCCTCACGCGCTTTGGGTACTCGCACTCGTGTCTTTCGTGGAAAGTTCGATCTTTCCCATCCCCCCCGATATTTTGATGATCCCGATGATCCTTGCTGCTCCGTCAAGGGCGTTTGTGATTGCAGGTGTTGCACTTGTCTCATCGGTTTTGGGCGGCCTGTTAGGATATGCGATCGGGGCACTGGCCTTTGACACCATCGGGCAACCAATTTTGCAGGCCTTGGGCAAAGCCGACAGCATGGAGGCCTTCAATGGCCGCTTTAATGACGTCGGGTTCTGGGCAGTTCTCATCGCGGGGATCACCCCCTTCCCCTACAAAGTCATCACGATCATGTCGGGCTGGACCGCGATGCCGTTGGGCACATTCATCGTCACATCGATTATCGCACGCGGACTGCGCTTTTTCATCGTCGCGGCACTGTTGTGGAAATTTGGCGCCCCTATCAAAACCTTTATCGAAAAGCGGTTACCGTTGATGTTCACACTTTTTGTGTTGGTCTTGATTGGCGGCGTTTACGCGGTGAAATTTCTATGAAGCGTCTTAGTTTGATCGCGGCGGGTGGTTCACTCGCGCTTATGCTTGCGGCCTATGGCTTTCAGCATTTTGGCGGGCTCGCACCTTGCAAAATGTGCCTGTGGCAACGCTGGCCCCATGCTGCCGCAATCTTGTTGGGCGGCTTGATGTTGTTTTTTCCCACACGCGTAATTGCTTGGCTCGGTGCACTTGCTGCTGCGACCACGTCCGCGATTGGCTTTTATCATTCAGGCGTAGAGCAAAAGTGGTGGGAAGGCCCATCAAGTTGCACCGGTGGCGGTCTGTCTGGCCTGTCGGGCAACGCGCTGCTGGATCCAAACGCCGCCGGCAAAGTGGTGATGTGCGATGACATCGCATGGGCATTCATTGGGCTATCGATGCCTACTTGGAACGGCATCGTGAGCCTTGCACTTGCGCTGATTTGGGTTGCTTCAGCCCGCCGCTAAGACGCGAATTTATCTTTAAGATAGGCCAACAAAGGCGCTTCTGTGATGTCTGCCTCTGACGTACCGCAAGCCTTTGCGATGACCTCTTTCGGACGGTAAAGCCCACCATGGCACTGCACATTGCGTCTCAGCCAACCGGTCGCCGCAGAGGTGTCCCCCTTGGCAAGCATATCATCCAGCCCCGTGATGTCTCTGCGCAGCGCGTCATGCAAGCACCCCGCATAAACATTACCTAGCGAATAGGTCGCGAAATACCCAAACAGACCAACAGGCCAGTGCACATCTTGCAACACACCATTGCTTGCACGGTCAGGGGCGTAGCCAAAATCAGCCTCAAAACGGCTGTTCCACGCGTCCTCCAGATCAGCAACATCAAGCGCACCGGACATCAACTGACGCTCAAGATCGAAGCGAAGGGCCACATGCAGATTGTATTGAACCTCATCGGCCTCTGTGCGGATGAACCCCGTGTTCAGCCGGTTCACAACGCGGAAAAACGTGTCCTCGTCTGCCACACCGAAATCACCAAACGCATCGCGCATTTGGCCAAAAAGCCAGCCCGTGAATGCACGACTGCGCCCTAATTGGTTTTCATAGATGCGGCTCTGGCTTTCATGAACGCCCATCGACACACCCGCACCAAGGGGCGTCAACAAATAGGCGTCATCAATGTTTTGCTCATAACACGCGTGGCCTACTTCGTGGATGGTCGAGTAAAAACAATTGAACGGGTCATCCGCCGCAGTGCGGGTGGTGATACGCACATCCTGACCGCTACCAGATGAAAAGGGGTGCACCGCTTTGTCGATCCGCCCACGAGACAGATCATACCCAAAGACCTGCGCCAATTTCGAAGACAGCTCCAACTGGCGCGCCTCATCAAACGACCCCTCGAGCGCAGGCGGTTGCTCGCGCCCCATCACCTCATCACGCAGGGCAACCAACCCCGGACGAAGCGCATCAAACATCGATGACAACTCTGCTGCCGTCATACCCGGCTCGTAATCATCAAGCATGGCGTCATACACATCTCCGCCATCAGCCAAAGCAGCGCCCTCTTCGCGCTTCAGCGCCGCAACTTCCGACAGTGTCGGCGCAAAGCCTGCAAAATCATCGGCCGTACGCGCCTCGGCCCACGCACCTTGGGACAGCGATGTGACTTTGGCGATCTGTGCGGCAAGATCTGCTGGTACTTTCGTGGCCCGCGCATAGCTTTTTGCAATATGGCGTAATTGTGCGGCCTGCTCCGGCGTTTCTGGCGTGGCGGCGTCAAGCCACTCTGCGATGCGTGGATCTGTACCACGCGCGTGCAAAACTTTTGCCATTGCGCCGTGTTCTTCCGCCCGCTGTGCCCCTGCACCTTTGGGCATCACTGTCTCTTGGTCCCAACCCAATCGCCCCGCGATTTGCCCAAGCGCTTGGGTTTCGCGGACAAATGCCATCAAGTCAGTGTAAGACATCTTTACCTACCCTCTGACAGATTGTGCGAGCGGGTAAATCGACAAAAAGCGTGCCCGCAGCACCAATACCCACAACACAACAGCGCCGAACTGATGTACAATCGCCAATTCCCAAGGCGATGAATTCATCACGGTCACAATGCCCAGAACAATTTGTACAGTCATCATCGCCAACACCAAGTTGAAAGCAAAACGTGTTTGCGTGTTAGGGGACCGGCGCGCCCGTAGCCAAATGAAAATACCAAAAGCAAAAAAGATGTAGCCAGTAATACGGTGCATAAATTGCACCAAACCATCGTCTTCAAAAAAGTTCCGCCACAGTGGTTCAAGGGTGAACAAATCTGGGGGCAAAAAGCCACCAGCCATCAAAGGCCAATCGATATAATTGCGCCCAGCATCGATACCAGCGACCAGTGCGCCCATCAACATCTGCAGACCCGTCAGAGCAATCAACACAATCGCCAATTTCGCAAGTGCAGGTTCACCAAGCCGACGCGCTTGGATCAGCGCACCGTCACTGCGCGAAAGCTGTAGAACATACCACGCGATCACCCCAAGAATGACAAAGGCCAATCCCAGATGCGTCGCCAATCTATAGCTGGCAACATCCAGCATTCCGTTGTCCAAACCCGACGACACCATCCACCAGCCGATCGCCCCTTGGCTTCCCCCAAGCGCGCCGAGCAAAGCCGCCTTACCGGTCCAGCCCACGGGCATTTGACGCGTTGCAAGCAACCCGAAAAAGCCAACCGCCCAGACCAGCCCCACGAAACGGCCCAACTGACGGTGCCCCCATTCCCACCAATAAATTACTTTGAATTCGGACATACTCATGCCCTTGTTTTGAAGCTGATATTCGGGAATTTCTTGGTATTTCTCGAATTCTGACGCCCAATCGGCGGCATTCATTGGCGGGATCGCTCCGGTCACGGGTCGCCATTCAGTGATGCTTAGCCCACTATCGGTCAACCGCGTGAGGCCACCAACCGCAATCATCATGACCACCAAAGCAAACAAAACAATCAGCCAGCTTTTCAGAAAGCCACGCGCGCGCCGCCGCGCTGCGTCCATACCACCCGTGACAGGCGCGTTGCTGCCCTTGTCGTTGCTTGAGACCTCTTCAAAGATGGCGCGTGATTTAGCCATAGCGGGCGATCCTTCTGATGCAATTATCTAGGCGGCAATATAGGCCCAATCGAGCGTAACAGCTAGCGGTCCGAGCTGTCTTTTGACCAGACAAGCTGTCGCAGCATTCCGTGCAGGGTTTGTACATCCGCGCGGGTAAGCGCCATACGTGACCACATATTGCGCAAGTTCGTTTTCATACTTTGCGCTTTGGCCTGCGGGAAAAAGAACCCAGCCGTGTCCAACCGTTGCTCAAAGTGATCCGCTAGCCGCTCAACTTCAATATGCGGCGCCCAATCGGTTTTGACCATTTCATGGGCCAGCGGTTCAACGCGCGTGGTCTGGCGGCGCCACTCATACCCCGTCAGCAAGACACATTGCGCAAGGTTCAGACTGGGAAATTCAGGGTTCACAGGCACGGTAATTGTGGCATTGGCGCACGCAATATCGTCGTTCTCAAGCCCCGCAGCTTCGGGGCCAAACATCACGCCAACCTTAAGGCCCTGCGCGGTCTTTGCCGCAGCCACTTCCATTGCTGCCTCGGGGCTGTAGATCGGTTTGGTCAACCCTCTGTGGCGGGCTGTCGTCGCAAATACGTAATCACAATCACCCAAAGCATCCGCCAAAGTGTCGTAAACCTGCGCGCCGTCAAGCACGCGGCCTGCCCCCGATGCCATCGCCTTGGCCGCCGGATTGGGCCATCCATCACGCGGTGCAACAAGGCGCATCCTGTCGACGCCGAAGTTCAGCATGGCACGGGCAGCCGCGCCTATATTCTCGCCCATCTGGGGGCGCACCAACACAAAGGTCGGCGGTGCAAGCAGTGTGAGTGTATTTTGGGGCGTTTTGCTCATGACAATCTGTTACGAACCGCTTGGCGAAAGGGCAACCCCTTGATAGAGGTCCTCAAAATTGCGCACTCTAGGTTTGGGGCAGATATGACTAATACACCATCCACCGATGACATCGCTGACGCCATCGCGCCACAACTCTATCTAATCTCGCCACCGCAGATCGAACTTAGCACATTTCCCGCGCTCTTGGGTCAAATGCTCGATGAGGTCGACGTGGCTTGTTTCCGCCTCGCCCTTGCCAGCAGCGACGATGACGCCATCGCACGCGCCGCTGATGCGTGCCGCGAGGTGTGTCACGCCCGCGACGTTGCAATCGTAATCGAGCACCATTTGTTGATGGTCGATAAACTTGGTCTGGACGGGGTGCATCTGACCGATGGTGCACGCACGATCCGCCATGCCTGCAAAGAGCTTGGCGATGATGCCATTGTGGGAAGTAATTGCGCGGCATCGCGCCATGACGGGCTGAACGCGGCCGAAGGTGGCGCGGATTACGTTTGCTTTGGCCCCTGCCGTGACACGGGGCTAGGCGACGGAACATTGGCTGAGCCGGATCTGTTCCAGTGGTGGTCAGAAATGATCGAAGTCCCCTGCGTCGCAGAAGGTGGTCTTGATGCGGGTACGATCCGCGCATTGGCACCGATCTCAGATTTCTTTGCTATTGGTGCCGAAGTGTGGGACGCCGAAAATCCAACAGAGGCGCTTAAAGCACTTCACGGGGCCATGATTTAAGACATCTCGTCGGCATCGAGACCACCGCGTACAATTTCCTCAGCCGCACGGGCAAGCTCTTTGCGGCTGGCGAAGTCTGAAACCTTCAACGGTGGATGATAAACCACATCTACGCCGCCCTGACGCACACCAGCCAATGTGCGCAGCAAATGCGGGGCAAAGTCCATGTCCCCCCACCACCCGTAAAACCGTGGCTCAGCACCATCAGGGGCGTGATAAATCAGCGTAACCGGCTGCACCCACAGTTCGTCGCGCAAAGGTTGTTCAAAGAAGGCTGCAAAAAGCGTTGGCTTAAAGGATAGAACACGCTTGCCATCGGTGCTTGTGCCTTCGGGGAAGAACAAAAGCTTATGGCCCGCATGCAGTCTGTCTTGGAATATCTGTTTTTGCAGGGCCGCTTCACGGGGATTACGGTTGATGAAAACTGTGCCCGTAGCCCGCGCCAGCCAGCCAATACCAGGCCATTTCGCGACTTCAGATTTGGCGACAAAGTAGATGCGCTTGCTGGCGTTAAGGGCGAAAATATCAAGCCAACTTACATGGTTTGCCACGATGGCGCCGAACTGCGGCATCACAGTGCCAAAGGCACGCCTGCGCATGCCAACAATCCGAAACGCCGTTTGGCAAACAAATTGCGTGATGAATGGCGTCCAAGGACGGCGCAGACCGAACAACGGTTTTTCAACAAAACGCACCAAAAGCAAAACGGCCAGACAGCCGAACGTAACAAACGCCAGTACCGTGCCACGCCATGCCAGACGGATTAGGCCTTGCACGCCAAGTGGTGCCTCAATGGGGTATTCCCCCTCATTCCAAGTGGTCATCGTGGAGCCCTTTGATAAAGTGCGGCTTGTTTTTGGTCAATGCGCGCCATGTCCAATACCATGCACACGTCGACTGTGTTGAATGCGTGATCGACCCAAGCGCCCTGCCCGACCATACCGCCCATACGCAGATACGCTTTAATAAGCTGCGGCGTTTCAAGAAGCGCACGGCGCGCATCCGTCTGTTCTTCACCCAATTGATCCATCGCCACTGCCGTTTCGCCCGTCGCGGTTACACGCAACTCAGGTGGCGCCAAAAACCTGTGGTGCAAGTGGCTCAGCGGGTGCGCGAGGGCATCCACATCTGTGCCGTGAAAGCTGGCAACACCAAACAGAATATCAACTTCATTTTTTGCGATATAGCCTGACAGACCTTGCCATAAATGCATAAGTGCTGCGCCACCACGGTAGGATTTATGCACGCACGAGCGGCCAAGTTCTAACAACCTGCGACCGCTGGCCTTCAGAGGCCCAAGATCGAATTCATCCTGAGAATAATAGCGGCCAATTTTGGGCATCGCATCGCTGGATAGCAGCCGGTACACCCCCACACAGGCCTCTGCATCAAAAAGCATAAGATGCTCAAAGAACGGATCGTACTGGTCTTTCTCTAGCCGCGCATCATGGTCAACCATGGGGCCGGTGCCGCCAAGTTCCGCGACGAACACCTCATAACGCAAAGCTTGTGCCGCACGGATGTCATCCGCAGACGCCGCCAACCTAACCGTAAATTTTGGTGAATGCCCCATCAAAGGGTTCCTTTCAGGTATAGAAAACCCGCGGTCCAATACCGTCGTTATATCTTATTTGCCTGACCGGCGCTTGGCAACGCGCATATATTAAGACATTACCAACAGGTAACGCGTAGCTACAGGTCGAAAACCAACTCTAATTCGATTTGCGAGCCAACAATCACGACTTTTCCCTGCTCGCGGAAATTAACTGTAACTTTACCCGCAACGTTGGATTGCACCTGGCCTATGCCCCAATCGGGCTGGTTGGGGTTTCGTACCAACTGCCCCGGCTCTAGTAATGTGTTTAGCTCAGACATCATCAGTCCTTATTTGACAGGCGCCACATGACCAAAGAAATTCAGAGCACTCCGCTAGATCTCAGCGCCCTTGTTGGCTCGCGTATTTGCCACGACCTTATCAGCCCTTTGGGCGCAATTGCCAATGGTGTTGAACTAATGGCGCTTACGGGTGCGGAACAAACACCCGAAATGCTTCTGATCGCCGAAAGTGTTGAGGCGGCAAACGCCCGCATCAAATTTTTCCGGCTGGCATACGGCACCGCAGGCGCTGATCAGCTTGTGCGTCAAAGCGAGTTGAACGCGATTTTCTCTGCGCTTTCCAGATCAGGGCGAATTACATTTGATTGGCGCGGCACGCACGATCCACTTCGCCAGCGCACCCAATTTGCGTTGCTAAGTGTTCAATGTCTGGAAACCGCCCTACCGTTTGGTGGAACAATAAGCGTCTCACATCACGAAGGACAATTCACTCTAACGGGCCGTTCAGAGCGCCTGCGTCACGATCCGGCATTGTGGTCAATGCTGACTGATGAGACCACAGTTACCAAGGTCCGGCCGTCGGATGTGCATTTCTTTTTGACCGCACAAATGCGCACAGAACATCAGATCGTCCTTATTGTTGCAGTAAGCGACGCCGAAATCAAAATGACATTCTAGCAAAGCATATTGCGCAGGCGCAGAACTTAAGACCGGATCGTCCCATCGCCGCGTACGATGTATTTGAAACTGGTCAATTGCTCTGCGCCAACCGGCCCGCGCGCGTGCATTTTGCCCGTCGCAATTCCAATTTCGGCCCCCATGCCAAACTCTCCACCATCGGCAAATTGCGTCGAGGCGTTGTGCATCAGGATTGCGCTATCCAATTCAGTCAAAAAGCGTTCAGCAGTTGTGGCGTCTTCAGTTAGAATACAATCCGTATGATCAGAGCCATACCGACGAATGTGCGCCATTGCCTCATCCAGTCCCACAACCGTCTTGGCGGCAATTTCCATATCAAGAAACTCATGCCCCCAGTGGTCTGCCGTGGCTGCCTGCGTTCCATCAATGCCCTGCAAATTCATATCCGCATCAACGGTCACACCTGCTTGCAAAAGCGCGCGGATTACATCAGCGCCCAGACTATCTTTGATCTCTTCGTGGATCAGCAAACACTCAGCGGCACCACAAATCCCTGTGCGGCGCGTCTTTGCATTCAGCACCACATCAAGTGTCTTTTGCGGATCTGCTGCTTTGTCGATGTAGATATGCACAATACCTTCAAGGTGGGCAAAAACGGGAACACGCGCTTCGCGCTGCACAAGCCCGACCAAACCCTTTCCACCACGCGGCACGATCACATCGATATACTGCGTCATGCTAAGCATTTCTGAAACTGCCGCACGATCACGGGTAGGCACCAATTGTACTGCATCCTCAGGCAAATTGGCATCACGAAGTCCCTGCTGAAGGGCTGCATGGATGGCGCGGGAGGAATGGAAGCTCTCGGAGCCACCACGCAGAATAACGGCGTTACCCGCTTTCAAGCACAGCGCGCCGGCATCAGCCGTGACATTTGGTCGGCTTTCATAGATCACCCCGATGACCCCAAGCGGTGTGCGCACACGTGAAATATTCAGACCTGTTGGCCGATCCCACTGTGCGATGACTTCTCCGACAGGGTCGGCCTGTTCTGCCACTGCGCGCAGGCTATCCACGATACCGCGAATACGCTCTTCGTCCAACATCAAGCGGTCCATCATCGCGGGGCTAAGGCCTTTGGTGCGACCGTATTCAAGATCAAGGGCATTTGCCTCAACCACCGCATCGCGGGTCTTCAACAAAGCTTCAGAGGCCGAGATCAGCGCCGCGTGTTTCCGCTCAGCTCTGGCGTTCGCCAAGGCAACACTTGCGGCTTTTGCACGTTGGCCGATGTCTTGCATCAATGCGGGAATGTTATGTGTATCGGTCATATGTTTGTCCAATCTGTTGGCCTAAAGCACCATATCGTCACGGTGGATTAATGCCGCGCGCCCCGCGTACCCGAGCAACCCTGCAATTTCAGCCGTCTTGTGACCCTTTAAAACTGTGGCCTCCGTACTGGTATAGCGGGTTAATCCCTGCCCCACATGCCCGCCAGAAATATCAAGTATCTCAACTGGGTCGCCGCGGCCAAATATCCCGCTGACTGCTATGATCCCTGCGGGCAAAAGGGAGTTGCCCGACCGCAGCGCCTTCGCAGCACCAGCATCAATCGTAACAGAACCTTTGGGCATCATCGCAGCAATCCAACGGGTACGCGCACCTTGCGGGCTTTCCGTTGCACTAAACCATGTTGAGTTTGCGCCTTCTTCAAACATCTTCAGCGGGTTGCGCGGCGTTCCTAATGTGATCGCCATGGCGCAGCCAGCATCCGTTGCCATTTTTGCAGCCATAAGTTTGGTCTTCATTCCGCCTTTGGATAGCCCCGACAGGGCATCACCGGCCATTGCTTCAATTTCAGGTGTAATTTCTTCAATCACATCAAATCGGCGCGCCGACGCATCCGATTGCGGATTAGCGGAATAAAACCCATCAACATCCGAGAGCAAAATCAACTGGTCTGCCCCGACAGTCACCGCCACTTGTGCGGCCAGCCGGTCGTTATCACCGTACCGAATTTCGTCAGTTGCGATCGTATCGTTTTCATTAACGATCGGCACAACACCAAGGCTCAACAATTGTGACAGCGTTGCGCGCGAATTTAGATATCTGCGACGGTCCTCCGAGTCCTCGAGCGTAACAAGCACCTGCCCCGTTTTGATACCGTGGGGGGCCAATGCCTCCTCATATGCGCGGGCCAACCTAATTTGCCCGACAGATGCCGCTGCCTGAGACTGCTCAAGCGCCAACTCGCCAGCGGGCAACCCCAGAACCTCACGACCCAGTGCAATCGAGCCCGATGAGACCAAAACAACGTCTTTACCCAAGCTTTTGAGCCAAGCGACGTCTTGCGCCAAGGCCAACAACCACTCGGCGCACAAAGTGCCACTTTCGCGGTCAACCAACAAAGCCGACCCGATCTTAAGAACAATGCGGTTCGCCGCTGTTAAGGACGCCATGGTTCTTCCTCAGCACCGGCTGCGCGTTCGCGGGCACGGTCCGCTTCAATCTCGGCGCGCACTTTGCGAAGGACGGCATCAAGACCCTCACGGCTCACGCCCGACATCAGCATCACGGGACCACCGACCGCCTTTTCAAGATCTGCCTTCAGATCGGCCCGCTCTTCGTCATCGAGAGCATCAATCTTGTTCAAAACGGTCACACGATCTTTCGCTGCCAGCTCACCACCATAAGCTTCCAACTCACCAATGATCGTCTTGTAATCTTCAACTACAGTGTCGGACGTACCATCGATTAGGTGCAACAGCACTGCACACCGCTCAACGTGGCCAAGGAAACGGTCGCCGATCCCGCGCCCTTCAGACGCACCTTCGATCAAGCCCGGAATATCCGCAACGACATATTCAGCATTATCAATGCCGACCACCCCAAGGTTCGGGTGCAAAGTAGTAAAAGGATAATCAGCAATTTTCGGTCGCGCATTAGACGTTGCGGCCAAAAACGTGGATTTACCAGCATTCGGCAACCCTAAAAGCCCGGCATCAGCGATCAGTTTCAGACGCAGCCAAAGGGTCCGCTCAACTGCCTCTTGGCCAGGATTGGCGCGGCGCGGTGCTTGGTTTGTTGATGATTTGAAATGAAGGTTGCCGAAACCACCATTGCCACCCTTGGCCAAAATGACCCGCTGGCCAACAGCCGTCATGTCAGCAATGACAGTTTCCTGATCTTCATCCAGTACTTCGGTGCCAACTGGAACGCGCAAAATAATGTCATCACCATCTGCACCAGTGCGCTGTTTACCCATACCTGGAACACCGTTTTTAGCGAAAAAGTGCTGCTGGTAGCGGAAGTCGATCAAGGTATTCAACCCATCGACACATTGCACAACGACATCACCGCCACGCCCACCATCGCCGCCATCCGGGCCACCGTATTCAACAAATTTTTCACGGTGGAAGCTAACCGCACCGCCCCCGCCCGCGCCGGAACGGATATAGACTTTGGCCAAATCGAGGAATTTCATATTATGTCCTTAGTGCAGCCTTGCGCAGCGAAACCTGTTGAGGGGACTAGCCACCTCGTTAATCTGTCTTTAGCCACATTTGCGCAGGTATGTCCACGTCGGGACTGCCGCATCGCGCGCCACGCAAAACACCTCCGCGTCCCCCAGATACTGAAAGCCACAATGGGTCAGTACTTTGCCGCTGGCGGGATTATCTTGGAAGACTTGGCCGACAAGCGTTTCAGCACCCTGCGGGTTTGCCTCCACAATAGCACCAAGAGCTTCAGACGCAAAACCAGTGTTCCAGAACGCAGGAGCAACCCAATAGCCAATCTCAGATTGTCGGTCGTCCAGACGCTTAAGCGCGATCACACCCAAAACTTCGGCCAGACCATGATCAGAGCCGTCCATGACCCAGATGTCATGCTCACTATTTTCGGCTAAGCCACGGTCAATAAACGCCTTGGTTGCACCAGGCGGAAGCGGGTGAGGGATTGATTCAGTGTTGCGGGCTAAACGCTCGTCACTTGTGTACATCTTGATCAAGCCACGGTCAGAGGCCCGCAAAGGGCGCAAGACGAAACGGTCACATAAAATGACGGATGCTTTTGTATCGACATTCATGATGATGACCTTTCGCTTATTCGCGCATCAAGTTGCGCTAAATTAGTGTCGCGGAGATAAGGTGCCGAGCACTTAATGAGCCCCAATAAAGCACTGGCAATATGCAAGAATTGCAAAAGTAATGTGACAAAAGAAAAGGGACCGGCCTAATGGCCGATCCCTTTAATTTTCTTAGGACGTCGGCTGTTTATTCAGCAGCTTCCGCGCGCGGCGTGACTGATACGAAAGTACGCTTTTTCAGACCCTTGT
>NZ_CBFHHE010000036.1:0-18229 GCF_965655635.1 Nereida sp. | reverse complement strand
GGTTGACGCGTTACGCGCGCTTTTGTGCAAAATATATGCGAATGTTGGAATTTGTAGGGCTGTGGAGAATAAGGTTGCGAGAAGGCGCGAGAGGCATAGTCGAAACGGTTTCAACTATAATATTTCGCAATGCGGTCGCTCGTGATGTGCCGTTAAGCACTGAGCCATTCATTCACTCTTCTGACCGCAAGAGAAATTGTGAGCCTTACGACCCCGCGCAGAAGCGCTTACCTTGTAAATCCAATGTGTAGACCCTACCTAACCATCACGGAATTTGTGGTGCTCTGCGGTAAAGTTCTATTAGCCTGTCAGAGCACACCACACTCATTAATTATGAAAAATTCAGCTGTCATGTCTTGTAAAAGGGGTCTGATGTTTGGGGAGATTGCCAATGTTATTGAGCACGACCACATCACTTGCGTCCTTTTTTCATGCATTTGTGTTCACAGTTAACACAGATGAACTGACCGTGAGCGAAAATAGAACGTGTTGGCAGACGAGGAAGGTATGCAGAGGCATAGCGTTGCTAAGCGTCCACAGACAAAGAAATTTGTACTGATCAATTTGTACGCTGGAAAGTCACAGCTGCGCGTAGTGGATCACCGAGACCACGAGTCGGCTCTTGTGCAGGATAAGGCCAATGCAAACACGTACGTAGTCAAAAATAGTGCGGCGGCGCTTTCTCCGTCAAAGGACCAAAAATGAAATTTCCCGAATCGACAAAACCTGCTGTTTCCGGTGCCTTGGTCGGCGCAATTGCTGTCTCTATTCTTGGCTTCACTTGGGGCGGTTGGACAACTGCAGGCAGTGCGGATGAAATGGCTCAGCGCTTTGCCGCTGACGAAGTCACATTGGCGATGGTGCCCGTATGTTTGGATCTCGCACAAACTGATCAAGAACGCGCTGCAAAACTAGCAACACTTCAAGACGCTTTAACCTTTCAGCGACGCAATGCGATGATGGAAACAGGCTGGGCTACATTGCCAGGTACTGATACTCCAAGCCGAGATCTAGCAGACGCGTGTCTTGCGAGGCTTGAGTTAAATGGATCATAAATCACAGTTAATGAAGCCGCGACTTCCGCAACCTAGCATTGCCCTTAGCCTAACGGACACACCAACATTCATGACTCTGTTCATGAGTTCGATTATTGCGATCCTGCTGTTTACACTACCTGTAACTGCCCAAACCGCTAGTCAGCCAATGCCTGATAACGCCAGTGTCAAAAGTTATGGTGAAGGTTGGGAATGTGACCCTGGATACAGGCTGAACAAAAATACCTGTGCCACTGTGATTGTGCCGCAAAACGCATATGACACGAACCGGTCCTACGGATCTGGATGGGAATGTCTGCATGGGTTTCGCAGGACCGATGAAACTGCATGCGTTGCAGTAGAGGTGCCTGAGGGTGGGTTTTTGGATCCGTCAGGCGAACGGTGGCAGTGTTCGCGCGGCTACATCAAAGTCGATGACACATGTCAGGAGATAGTGTTGCCAGAAAATGCACACTTGGTAGATGCCTCATATGGCTCTCGATGGACATGCGAACGTGAGTTCGAAAAAACTGGCGACTTGTGTACTGCCATTGCGGTTCCAACCAACGCCTATCTGAATGGATCAGGATACGGTCAGCCGTGGACATGTGAGCGTGGCTTCTTTGAACAGGCTGGACTGTGTGTAGCTGTCGCGATCCCCATAAATGCATATTTTGACGACGCAACCTACGGCACAGGCTGGAAGTGTGAACGTGGATACGAGGCCTCACGAGAGGCATGCAAATTGATCGACGTTCCCCAAAACGCGCATCTGGACAGGACGGGCAACCGTTGGCAGTGCAACAAGAATTTCCAAAAATCAAAAGGGCTGTGCATCCTTAACAACTAGGCCCACGCCACGGCTCTATTCCAATTCAAAAGACACAGATGCGGGAAATTCTGCCCTTCGTGCCAACCTGTAAAAGAGACCCAAAATGAATACCAAATCTGAAACTGTCGAAGCCATCCACCATACTGCCAGGGAACCGAAAGCTCCCCCAATCAAACAGAAAAAATCCGTAGACCTGACGTCAGGCAGGCGGATCACGGCCTCACCGACGGCAGTCATCTATTGCGAAGGGAATTTCGCGCAAATCGATGGCAAGACGGCGAATGGCCTTGTGCGCCATTCGCAAGCCTATCACATCCTTTCTGTTATCGACAGCAACTGTAGCGGCCAAGACAGCGGGACCGTTCTTGATAATGTCAGCAACAGCATACCTATCTTTAGTCATCTTGACGCTGCGGTCGCTCACGAAGCCGTCATTCCCAACACGCTGGTCTATGGTATGGCCCCTTCTACCGGACGTCTCTCAGCTGTGGACCGGGGCGTTATTCTCCGAGCTATTCAATTAGGCATGAACATCGTAAGCGGGCTGCATGAATTCCTGAGTGATGACGTTGAGATATCCAATGCTGCGTTTGAACGGAAGATTACGATCCGCGACATCCGAAAGCCAAAACCTAGTAAAGACCTGCGCTTGTTCAATGGCAGTGTCGCTAATGTCAACGCGCTGCGCATTGCCGTTCTTGGCACCGATTGCGCGATTGGTAAACGCACAACGGCGACCATTTTGGCGCAAGCATTGAATGCGAAGGGCATTAAAACAGTGCTTGTTGGTACGGGCCAGACCGGCCTAATGCAGGGTGCGAAATACGGTGTCGCGATGGATGCCGTGCCGCCTCAGTTTTGCTGTGGCGAGCTTGAAGGCGCTATTGTTGCGGCTTCTGAAGCGGAACAGCCCGATGTAGTTTTGATCGAAGGTCAAGGTGCTTTGAGCCACCCCGCTTTTTGCACTTCTGCTTTTATCCTTCGGGGAAGCCAGCCGGATGCTGTCATCCTTCAGCACGCACCAAAACGGGCTCACCGCTGTGACTTTCCCAATATGCCGATGCCTTCTGTCGCCAGCGAGATCGCCTTGATCGAATCATTTACTAGTACAAAAGTTATAGGTGTCACGCTCAACCACGATGGAATGTCTGACGAAGAACTTACAGCCACTATTGCGGCGCAATCCGAAAAACTCGCGCTACCTGTCACAGATGCATTAGCGAGACCGGCTGCACATCTGCTTGCCATGGTCGTCAACGCATATCCAGGATTGATACAAAGGCCTGTAGTGACGGCAATATGAGCTGCCCGCGCATTGAAGTGGATTTAGGCAAGATAGGGCACAACACACAAGCCCTTGTCAGACGTTTAGGCACACGTAGCATTGGCGTCACAGGTGTGACTAAGGCTGTCTGTGGGAATCCTGCAATTGCGCGCGCAATGCTTAGTGGTGGGGCTGTGGGGCTTGCAGAAGCCCGTTTGCGAAATGTGCAAAGGTTACGTGCGGCAGGCGTGACATGCCCCATCACCCTGATCCGCACGCCGATGTTAAGCCAAACAGAGCAAGTGGTTCAGTATTGTGACTCGAGCTACAACACCGACGTTTCGGTCATTTCAGCGTTGGCTGCAGCTGCGATCCGACAGGGTTCTGTTCACGGTATCATCTTAATGGTCGAGATGGGCGACCAGCGGGATGGGATCTTGCCCGAAAACCTGACAGATGTCGCGCGGCAGGTCATGAATATTCCGGGTGTTGCTTTGCGGGGAATTGGAGCAAATTTTGCATGCCTAAATGGGGGGGCTCCAACGGAGTTGCAAATGAAGACCCTTAGCGGGTTGGCTAATGAAGTTGAGCGTTTATGCGGCCCATTTCTTAAGTTTGTATCCGGCGGCAATTCTGCCAACTTACCGTGGGCATTTGGTGGGCATTATACTGGTCGGATAAATGATCTAAGATTGGGCGAGGCGATCCTTCTGGGGGTTGAACCTCTGTCAGGTGAACACATCGACGGGATGCACACAGACGCGTTCACGCTTGTTGTTGAGGTGATTGAAACCGATGCAAAACCTTTACCCTGCTCGGTCACCCTTTTCGATCAAACACGCATCGACCTAGCTGGTGCTGCCACTGCACGCGTAATTCTCGCGATAGGACATCAAGATACTGATATTTCCGGGCTTTTAATGCCAGATGGTAACACATTAATCGGTGCAACTAGCGATCACCTGGTCATTGGAACACCGCAGTCTCCACCAACTGTGGGGGGCGAGGTGAGATTCAAGATGAATTACAATGCATTGATGCACGCCATGGCCGCGCCTGACATCAAAGTTAAACTCTTGGGCGGTCCGACACAACGGCCACCACAGCGCGCTCGAGGTGACTTCGACTACTTGGCATTAGTTTGAAAGATACGGCCTGATACCGACTTTAAACTGCAAAGGAAACTGCAAATTGACCGAACTTACCAAAAGCAGCCTGTTCAAAATGTACGACGCCAAACCGGAAACCGCTTTAGACAAGACGACACGTATAGTTAGGCAAATAATCGGCGAAGAAAGGGCACAACGCGACGCTAAAAATTCCCGACTTCGCAGCGCCCGCCTTGAAAAAGAAGCAAACACGCCTCTAGAAATCAAAACCTCGAAATCGTCCAGGTCGTGTCGGACGAATGGTACTTCACCCCAGTAGTTTACTTACCGCCACTTTGTCTTCAGCAAGGGTTTCGCGGGAAACCCCGCACTTTAATCACGTTGATATTGATTACGGCTGCTCTCAGCAGCTTTCAATTGTCCCAGCCATTCACAAGGATTCATCGATGACAGATACAGACCAGCCTCGAGAAAAAATTCACTACATCTGCCAGACTTATGTTGTAACAGAGGCTGGACACGATAAGCAGACAGGCCTGAAGATTGCCAAGCAATTTGAATACTCCACGGCGTCTGAAGCACAAAACAGAGCCGAACGAGAGGCGCTATCCGACAACTGCGCGGGTGCCGACGCCTACATGGTCGTTGAAGACCCAAAAAGTGGAGAAGTTGGCGAACCAAGTTTCCTTACACGGCTCGGCAACGTTCCTGAATTTGACGATTTCTAGAAGTGTCAGAATAGCTGTATATTTACGCGCATGGGGTAATGCCTGTTTAATCAGCTCATTGAGTTTGCAAAGACTTTTGCAAATCCGACATTAATGCAAAGTGCAGCGAACGGCGACTTCGAGCCTGAGCAGCCTAATCTGACTGGGCCACGTTGATTGTTAGTGCATGATTGGCCTCTGGTTCATGATTATCATGGCTTCCGGTGCCCATGGGCAATACCTCAATAAGCCGTGCTGGCTGACGGTGTTGAAGTGCCTGCGCCGTAGCGTTGCTACCGTCAGACAGCCCCTCGGACTCCAAAATCACTTGGCCAAGCGGGTCCTCAAGATCGGAACAATGATCAGACCTGCCGCAATGACCAACAGGCCAAGCGTCATGGGGCGTTCCAAAACAAAAGACACGCCGCCATAGAGTTGCATTGAGCGAGAAAAGTTATCCTCCATCATGCCACCGAGGATAAATCCAATCAAAAGAGGTGGCAGGGGGTAGTTAGCGAATTTCAACGCAATGCCACAAATTCCAAACCCAACAAGCATCAGCAATTCCGTCGCGTTATTCTGTCCGATGTAGGCGCCCATCAATGTGAAAAATAGGATGAAGGGGATCAGGTAGTTGCGCGGGATCGCTAACAATTTGGCAATGTAGGGGATCAGGGGTAAGTTCAAAACCAAAAGCACCAGATTACCAATAAACATCGACATGATGACGGCCCAGAAAATCTGTGGCTCGTCAATCATCAGGCGCGGACCTGGCGTAACGTTCAGCGCGATCAATGCGCCCAGCAAAATAGCAGTTGTACCAGACCCGGGAATACCGAGCGTCAGCAGCGGCACAAACGAGCCAGTACAAGCCGCGTTGTTAGCAGTTTCAGGTGCGGCAAGGCCTTTGATAGAACCTTTGCCGAATTCGTCTTGTTCATGTTTCGAGGCAATATTGCGCTCAACTGCGTAGCCAAGAAAAGACGCGATTGTTGCGCCTGCGCCGGGCAGCACACCGATAAAAAAACCTTGAACAGACTGGCGGCCAATGACTGGCGCGATAGCCCGAGCTTCGGCGCGTGTGATGCGCAGGTCTTTGATTTCACCGCCATCAGCACCAAGGTTTTTTGGCTTTAGAACAAGAAAAATAGCTTCCGGCAGAGCGAACATGGCCATAGCCAAGGTGATGAAGCCAAAGCCCGATTGAAGATCCATGATGCCGCCCGTAAAGCGCGGCAGATTAAACAATGCGCCTTCGCCTACAGTTGCCATGATCAGACCAAGAACGGTCATCATCAGGGCTTTGGTCACTTGACCAGGCCCCGCAAAGGCCGCGATGGCCGATAGGCCGACGACCATTAACGCGAAATATTCCGGTGAGTGGAACAACAAGGCGACGCTCGACAACATCGGCGCAAAGATCATCAACAACAAAGCGCCAATCGTGCCACCTGCAAAGCTAGAGATAGCGGCAATCGTCAGAGCCTTGCCGGCTTTGCCCTGTCGCGACATGGGGTAACCATCGAAGGAGGACGCAACGGTGCCCGCCACCCCGGGTGCATTCAGCAAGATTGACGATGTCGAGCCGCCAAAAATTGCCCCGTAATAAACACCTGCCAGCAGAATTAGCGCTGCCGAAGGATCGCCCATAGTGATCGCCACGGGTATCATAATAGCAATGATCGACATGGGGCCAAGGCCCGGCAACATGCCAATGAATGTGCCGATCAAACAGCCGCCAATAACGACCAACAAGTTTTGCATGGATAGGGCCGTTTGCAGGCCGATCAGAATACCTTCTAACATATCAGACCCCCACGAAAATTGGCAGGGGACGCAGGAATATCCCAAGCACTTCTTGCACGAGATACCAGACAGCTCCGGTAGCGATAAGGGCGACTGGGATCATTACATGCAATTTACGTTCGCCCAAGATAAACGAGCCAGCTATCAGGAATGCCGAGGTTGAAAACAAAAAACCAAGCGGGCGCAGACACAGCGCGTAGACAACCATAAGGCCAAGCAACACCACGGCCTGCCCGAGGAAGTAATCGCTCAAGCGACGGTGGTCTATCTCGCCGATTTTCTCTTCGCCCTTTTCAAGTCCAATCAGAATGATAAACGAGGCGGTAATGCCCAAAACGGATAGAACTTTGGGGAATGTGCTGGGCCAAATGGGGTTGCGGCGCATAAACGGCGCAAGGCTTGCATCCATGGTGAACCATGCGGTGTATCCGTACAAGATACAGAGCCCAAGAAGACAGAGTGCGATCCAACGATCCAAGGCCATGTTATTCCCTCAAATTCCCGAAATAGAAGGAGGCGGAGCGTCTGAACGCTCCGCCCATTGATATCGAATGACGCGAGCTTTTAGAGGAAGCCCAGCTTTTTCATCAGATCGCCAATGACAGTTTCTTGCGCCTCAAGAAATGTGCGGAAATCCTCGCCTGAATTGTGGATGTTGACCCAACCATTGCGCGCACGCACGGCTTCCCATTCGGGTGTGTCATACATAGCTTCGATTGCGGCTTGGTATTGGGCCAGCTTTTCGTCCGACATACCAGGTGCACCAAAGAAGCCGCGCCAGTTGACGAATGTTGTATCTATGCCTTGTTCTATCATGGTCTTCGCATCTGAAGCAGCAGCAACGCGTGCATCAGATGTGACACCGATGATTTTGACTTCGCCCGCGTTCGATAAATCAACTGCTTCGGAGAAACCGGTGGACAGTGCTGCGATTTCACCTGACAGCAAGGCCGCCATTGCTGTGCCGCCAGCGTCGTAGGGGATATAATTCACTGCCAGTGCATCACGACCAGATGCTTCCATGACCATCGCTGCAACTAGGTGATCCATGCCGCCAGGAACTGAACCGCCACCAATCGGTGTACCGCTCTGATCTGCATCCCATGCCGCCAGAAGGTCATCCATAGAATTAATCGGGCTATCTTTGCCGACAACGATTGCCGCATAGTCGCCGATAGTGCCGGACACCAAAGTCAAATCGTTGAAGTTGTAAGGAAACACACCGGTCAAAGAACGGATCACGATGGGCGTAGAGTTAACCATCAATGCGCCCTCAAGGCTTTCGGCGTTTTCGATCATGTAACCGATTGCCACACCACCGCCGCCGCCAGACATGTTTTCATAAGTCGCTGTGCCAACAAGTCCTGCTTCGGTCAACGCTTCGCCTGTGCCACGCGCAGTGCCATCCCATCCACCGCCAGCACCGCCTGGGATGATGAAGTGAATTTCGTCAAGAACCTGGTGGCCGTCGGCAAATACTGGCGCGCCAAAGCTAAGCGTCGCCACAGCTGCAGCTGTAGCGATTAAGGCACGGCGGCCCATTTTCAAAGTTGTCATTTTAATCTCCCATTTGATAGCCATTCTTCAGACGGCTAGATGGTGTAATAAACCATGGCAACCTGACACAAACCTGTCACGTACTTGAAAGGTTAGATGCCTAGATGAAATACCTTCTAGTCGAAGACAATTTGGAGCTAGCCGAGGCGGTTGCCTCGCGTATCCGTCTGGATGGGCATGCCGTTGATCATGCTGCTACAATTGCTGATGCGCATGCATTTGTGGACACCGGTGAATACGATCTGATTTTGCTTGATATCATGCTCCCTGATGGGGATGGCCGGGCTTTTCTAAAACAACACCGTGCCGCTAAAAACCTGACATCGGTGATTGTTTTGACGGCTCGAAGTCAGGTGTCAGACAGAATCGGTTTGTTGGATTTGGGAGCCGATGATTACCTAACCAAGCCATTTGATCATGCCGAACTGCAGGCGCGGTGCCGTGCCGTTTTGCGGCGAAATTCAGGGTCTGCCCAATCGGTTCAGACAATCGGGGATGTAGATTTTGACGCCGTGTCCGGTCTGTTGCGCGTCAACGGCAACAGTATCAATTTGCGCAACCGTGAACTTCGGCTGCTAGAACTTTTGATCGCCAATAAGGGGCAGGTTTTCTCGAAACAAAAGCTCGTGGATCGTTTATTTTCGTATAACGACGATGTATCGGAAAATGCTATCGAGGTTTATATTGGGCGATTGCGCAAACATCTTGAGGGGTCACAGCTACGGATCGTGACGCTGCGCGGACTGGGCTACAGGTTAAACCATGACGTCTGATGTTGTTGTCTGGGGATCATTGCGCAACCGGTTGGCGTTGATCTTGACGGGCGGTGCTGCGTTGTTGGCCGTCGTCTTGTTTATTGTGGTTCGGGTGTTAACAGCGCAGGTGGCACAACAAGGCCAAGACAACATATTGAAGGCATCGATGTCGTCGGTGTTGGATACAGCAGCCATACGCGATGGCCAGGTAACGCTCGATTTCCCGTATTCGTCACTGTCTATGTTGAACACGGAGGCCGATGATCGCGTATTCTACGCAATCTACGAAGATAACACCCTGTTATCGGGGTATGATTGGCTAACATCACCGCGTGATGTGGCGCCCGAAAGCACAATTTTTGAAAACACTACCCTCAAAGGGGAGGTTTTGCGCGTTGCCTCAGGGGCGCGAACCTTGATCGGATCAAACGGCCCTAGAAACGTGTTTGTGTCGGTGGCCCAAACACAGGACGCCTTGTCGAACACACTTAACGCAATTTCACGCAATGTCGCGTTTCTGGGGCTTGGGTTCTTTGCAATGTCATCGGCACTTGCGATTTGGGCTGCATCCACAACAAGCCGTCAGATGCGCCGACTGACATCGTCCGTGACCCGCCGTGGTCCACAGGACCTAAGCCGCTTTACCAAACCTGTCCCGTCAGAAATGGCCCCTTTGGTCGGATCTCTAAACACCTTTATGTTGCGGCTGGATCACTCACTGACGCAATCCGAAGATTTCATCGCCGAGGCTGCGCATCGCATTCGCACCCCACTTGCGACAGTAAGGTCACATGCCGAAGCGACGTTGCAGCGTGTGGACCGTGACGAAAATCGTACATCGCTACTGGCGATGGTACGCGCGATTGACGAAAGCAGCCGCGCCGCTGGGCAGTTGCTGGACCATGCGATGGTGACGTTTCGAACCGGGAACCTTGAAATGGTCCAGGTCGATCTGGCTGATTTATTGCATGAACTAGTCCAAAGCATGACGCCCGTGGCAGAAATGAAGGACATCACGATGACAATGGAACTGGAGCGCCCTGCAACGCTGCAAGGGGATGCGATTTTGCTCCAGAATGCGCTGCGCAACCTGATAGATAATGCGCTAAAATATGCGCCCGCAGAAACGGGCGTGATTATAAAAGCCTCTAACTCGCCAACCTTATCAGTTAGCATCTATGATGACGGACCGGGGTTTGCGGTGGACGAAATCGAAACACTGTCCGGACGTTTTGTGCGTGGCAAAGATATGGGCAACACGATCGGGTCGGGGCTCGGCCTGACGATCGCGCAAGAGGTTATCGTCGCCCATAACGGTTCAATGGCCTTGACCAACAGAGAAGAGGGCGGCGCATGCGTTACATTATCTTTCTGATTTCTCTTTGGTTGCCAGTGTCCAGCTTCGCCCAAGGCTGGGAAGACCAACAGTCTTTCGGTGAACCCAGTCAAGCGCAATTGCGTATTCTGTCCAGCACCGACACCTCGTTTTTTGCACCGATTATTCAAGACTTTCTCGCGTCAACCCCGGACATGTCGGTGGAATACCTTGTCACTGGCACGGCTGATATCGATCGTCTGTACCGCGCTGCGCCCGATCAGTTTGATGTGGTCATTTCCAGCGCAATGGACCTCCAGCTTAAGTTGGTAAACGATGGATTTTCTGCGCCAGTCATGAATATTGACCACCCTGAATGGGCTCAATGGAATAACAGCCTTTTTGCATTTACATCGGAACCTGCTGCTATTGTCCTTAACCGCCAAGCCTTTAAGCAGATTCACGTCCCAAGCAGTCGGCAAGATTTGATTCAGTTGATGCGAGACCACCCAGACCATTTTCAGGGACGGGTTGGGACTTATGACGTGAGGCAATCTGGCTTAGGCTACCTTTTTGCCACACAAGACGCCCGTGCTACCGAAACCTATTGGCGCTTGACTGAAGTCATGGGGCGCGTAGGAGCAAGGCTCTATTGCTGTTCCGGTCAGATGATTAACGATCTACGGACTGGTAAATTGATAATAGCTTATAACGTCTTGGGAAGCTACGCAAAGGCGCAGGCAGAGAATTCGGACGATTTGATAATCATTCTGCCATCAGAATTTCCAACAACTATGATGCGGACGATTTTAGTATCCGCGGCCGCTCCAGCCCCTCAGCACGCTAATAATTTTGTCCGCCACCTCCTGAAACTTCAATCGATCGGCGATCCGTTAACCTTCCCTCTACCGCCGCTTTCGCGGTCCCAAGATTTTCAAAACCTACGGACCATCAATCTAGACCCGGCTTTGATGACATATCTGGATCAAATGAAACGAGCAGCATTTATCCGGGAATGGGAGGATGCTATTGTTCAAGAGAAGTGAGTTGGCTGATGGCCTGCTCGGCCGTCCCTTCCCGATGGAACACATCGCTCGGTATGCCATTTTCGAGCGTGACAATGGCTTGGGTCGTCGGTTCGGACCGTCGTTCACCTGCCAATACGACGCCTTCGCGCTGTAAGTGATCTGCCAGCTGTTCACCAAAATCATCGATCGAAATCGGGGTAAGGTAATGTGGCGTCATCCCCTGACGCGCAAGGGCCACCGCAACATTATACGGTGACCCTCCAAGGTTATGATTTTGCGCAACTTCGCCCACTTGTCAAAGACCTGTGCACGGTGTCGATCAGGTTTTCGCCACCGATCGCTATGTCAAAATTACCGCGCATTTACGTCCAACATGCGAGCCTTCGCAAACATCGCATGCACATAGGTGCTTCCCAATAAAGCAGCGGCACCTAGGACAAGGAATGGCACGGTGATTTCATAGCCCAACAAGGACACCGGAAGGATCATCACAATGAACACGGCCGCCAAACCAAAACTGATCAGGCGCGATGTTTTCAGCACCACAAATGCAGTCGCAAGTACCAGAACCAGCAACAAGAGCGTTGCAGCAAGGTTCGCCGATGCAGCGGATTGCAACTGTGTAATTTCATCCGGCGACAAGAGGCGTGCATTTTGGCCCGCGGCAAGTGATGTTCCTGCTTCGCGTAGTGTGGTTGCAGCACCATGCTCCAACAATGCGATCTTGGCGCGCAGATAGATAGCTCCGGGTGTCATCAGGGCAAGGAAGGCCATGACAGCCGCAATCGCCCCCAACAGCTTGCGCACGCTTTCAGGGTTCTTGGATTGACGCACGATGTCCAAGCCGACGGCAACCAGAATAATCAGACCGGTGACAACCATCTGCCAGAAGGTATCAAGCTGGGCCAATGTCAGGCCGTTGTTGATCAGCTTGAGCAGGATCACCCCCATAAAGGTCCCCCAAAGCGACCCACGTCCGCCGAAAAGGGACGTGCCGCCAATAACCACAGCGGCAATTGCGTCGAGTTCCCACATCTGCCCGTAGTCTGATTTTGCATAAGGAGCGCGGCCAAGGAACAGCAAGGCCCCCAATGCCGCCGAGAACGAACAGAACATATAGGTCAGCAGCGTATAGCGCGGCGTATTGATACCTGCCTGACGTGCGCCCGGCTCATTCGATCCAATCGCGTAGACCCAGCGACCATAGCGCGTGTTCGAAATAATAATGGTCAGGACGATGAAGAAGCCAATAAAGATCAACATCGACATTTGAAAGGTGCGGAAAAAGCTTATCCAATTGTCATCAATAAAGCCACCCACACTTTCCCAAAAGCCCGACAATTCCCCCTCTTTATAGGCGTCGCGCAGACCTGAAAACGGGTTGTAGCGTCCAAACATGTCGAAGGTTTCAGGCAACTTTGGCGTAGCCTGCGCGCCTGTAGAAAGGTGACCAGTGCCGCGCCAGATCGAAAGACCCGCCAGCGTGACAATAAATGCGGGCATCCCAAAATAGGCCACGAGCGAGCCGTTGAAGGCCCCAATTGCAAGGCCGATCCCAAGGCCGGTCATGATAGCAAGGTAAGGCGGAAACCCCCAGAAACTGGCGACATACCCCGTCAGCGCGGCGGTCATCCCCATTACTGATCCAACCGATAGGTCGATGCCTGCGGTGATAATGACAAGCGTCATCCCCCCCGCCACGATGCCGATCGCGGCCGAGTTGTTGAGGATTGTCATCAAGTTTGATGGGTGAAAGAACGGGCGGCCTGACGTGGCAAGCTCGATGGATATGCCAAGGATTACGATCGCAAGAAATGCGCCGGACCATTCCGCCTTAAAGAACTTGACCAAGCCGAGCACGATGCGGTCTTGAAGTGAAGTAGTGGCTTTGGCACGCGAGATGTCTGTCATTTTTTTCTTCCGCCGGAAAAATTTGAAGTTTGTATGAAAAAGGACGCGTCGAACGACGCGCCCTCATTAAAAGGTCGGTCGATTATTCGATGCCAACCATTGCTTTATAAGTGCCCGAAGTCATCGGCGTCACAAGGAAAAACCCTGTGTCGATGCGTGCGGATACGTCTTCACCGCGCGCCGCAGCGGAAGCCGCTTTGATGCCTTGGTAACCCATCTGGTACAGCATCTGCGCTGTGTTGGCGTGTACCCAGCCTTCATCCATAGCAGCAATCGCATCGCCAGCACCGTCAAAGCCAACCAGCTTTACGTCGCCCGCAGAGAAGCCAAGGTTTTCAAGGGCTGCTTTGGCACCCATTGTGCCGCCATCCCATGCGTTTGCAACCATTGCAACATCCTGACGGCTGTTGAGGATCGCCTCAACGCCTTCTTGCGCTTCTTGGCTGTTCCACTCGGTTGGAACTTCAAGGATTTCAGAGTTTGGACGCGCGGCAGAGAAGGATTCAACGAAACCGTTGCGGCGCTCTTGCCCTGTGGATTGTGCTTGATTGCCTGTCACATAAATGATCGGCTGGCCATCTTCGACCAAGGTCGCAGCAACAGCGCCTTGAACTTTGGCTACTGCGTAGTTGTCTGTCGCAACAAAGGACGTCACCTCTGCTCCAGCGACACCGGTGTCAATTGCGACAACTGGAATGCCTGCGCCCATGGCGTCATTTACGGCAGGCGCGATACCCGCGCTGTCAACTGGCGCCACGGCAATTGCGGCCGCGCCCTGAGCAACAAGGTTTTCAAACACTTCGAGCTGGCTTGAAAGGTCACCTTGGAATGCTGGGCCAACAGAAACAAGGTTTACACCCTCTTCTTCCGCAGCATCAGCTGCACCTTGGTTAATCATCATCCAGCCAGCGTTTGTCGCGGACTTTGTGATATAGCCGATTACGTCCTGCGCGCTTGCAGCGGACCCGGCAATAAGCGCAGCAACAGCTACACCTGCGAATGTCATATTCATTTTCACGTTTATTCCTCCCAGAAATTGCTGAGCCTCCAACGCCCAGCTTCGTGTGTCCCTAAAAGAGGAAAGAATCGATTCAATGTCAATAATTAATTCAACTTGATTTAATTATTGACATTCCGGTCTGAAATGTTGCTTTTGGACCCAACAGAGACGCCGTCGGGAGGAAATAAAGATGGATGATGTCCGCAAGGTCATTCTAGAAACACGTGGGTTAACAAAGCACTACGGGGGTGTTCAGGCGCTCAACAACGCTGACTTCAAAATGTTTGCCGATGAACACATCGCGATCGTGGGCGACAACGGCGCGGGCAAATCAACCTTTGTGCGTAACATCACCGGCGTGGAACAACGCACCGCGGGCGAAGTTTTCATCGACGGAATTCCCGTGAATTTCAAAGCGCCCAATGACGCGCGCGAACATGGTATTGAAACTGTTTATCAAAATCTCGCTCTCGCTGATCACCTAAATGTCCCGCAGAATATCTTCTTGGGCCGCGAAGATGTTTATTTCGAATTCGGACCACTTTCATGGCTTAAGAAAAAGGCGATGGCCAAGCGCGCTGAAGAGCTGTTGGAAGAAACTGGCATTAAGATTCCAGATACAACCCAATCGGTCGCTGGTATGTCTGGCGGCCAACGCCAATGCGTCGCGATTAGTCGTGCGGCGGGCTGGGGATCCAAACTGATTATCATGGACGAACCCACAGCGGCCTTGGGAATTCAAGAAACAACACGAGTCGAAAACATCATCAGAGGCCTTAAAGAACGCGGGGTACCCGTGATTATTGTGTCTCATAACTTACGCCAGGTCTTCAATCTGGTGGATCGGATTGTCGTCTTTCGTCAAGGGCGGATCGCCGGTGTTCTGAATGCCAAGACCGCAAGCGGAAACGACGTGGTAGCGATGATTACCGGCGTGGATCAGGGTGTGCATGAAGATGCCAGCTATATTTAGAAAATCGAGTTTCAGTTTTGAGAATAGTTTGCTCGCTTGGGCAAACGCGCGAAAAACAGGACTAAAGTTTAATGCTTAAAGACGCACCTATCGCAATATCTCCAAAACAGAGGAGCGTTGCACGACCCCAAAACGAGAGGCTGTTCTTAGACTTAATCCGTGACAACGGCCCCATGAGCAAAGCAGAGTTGACGCGCGCGTCAGAACTTAGCGCACAATCGGCAACAGTAATAGTTAACCGGCTTGTGAAAGACGGTTTACTACAGCCAGGTAAAGCCGTTAAGGGCAAGGTTGGCCAGCCCTCGGTCCCATTTTCATTGGACCCCACAGGTGCGGTTTCGATAGGCATCAAAGTGGGCCGCCGCTCGCTCGAAGTGGTCAGTATGTCATTCGATTACTCCATACTTGAACGCATTGTGCGACGATATTCATTCCCTAATCTCGACGCGATCCGTCAGGATATGCTGGCTTGTACGGCCGGACTCTTTGACAAAATGACCGCGGCCCAAAAAGAACGGGTTGTGGGCATCGGTATCGCGCTTCCAGACGAATTGAGCGCTTGGGAATCGACGGTTGGAGCACCGAAGGGTGCGATGGCCGACTGGGCGTCATCGGACCTTTCTAAAGATATGGAAGCCGCCTTCGGCCTCCCTACGACTGACTTAAACGACGCTTCAGCCGCCTGTCTGGCTGAAATCGCTGTGGGCGCCCGTCAGCGAAACAAAAGCTTCGTCTATTTCTATGTTGGAACTTTTATTGGCGGAGGCATTTCTCTGGGTGGGCAGCTCTACACAGGGCAAAACAACCTGGCAGGTGCTATTGCTTCGCTACCTACTGGCGCTGTGTCGTCTGGGGTGGCTAGCCAACTGCTTGAAGGCGCTTCCTTGCATTATCTTGAAGCAGCGGCAGAAGCCGCTGGACTAAGCCCGAATGGCTTTTATGAGAACAGGCCCCTGAACATAACTGAACGGGGATTGTTTGAAGATTGGTTGAAAATTGCGGCTCCGCAAATTGCGTTTGCTGCAGTCGCGGGGCGGGCCTTTCTAGACCCAGAAATGATTGTCATAGACAGCAGTCTGTCGCCGGAGCTTACGCAAGAGATGGTCGAGGCTGTTAAGGACGCTATTGGACGCAACTACGATAAACGCGGCTTGGCAAAGATCAACATTGAAGCAGGCGAAATCGGAATAGCGGCCCGCGCAATAGGTAGCGGAATCCTTCCATTCCTCTCACAGTTCGGATTAGAAAAGGAATAGCCAAACATCGGATACTAGCGCTTACCAAGTTGGCTTGTGTAGGTCATTCAAACTCAAGTCTGAGCTCTTGAAGGCTTGGAAAAGCCGCCGTTCGCAATAGAACCATCAAGGTCCGCTTTGTCCCGCACTTCGGCCATAAACAATAGTCCAAGCGAACTTCCACTTCATTTAGTCCGTGTTCAGTCTTGCGTCTTTTGGAGTGTTGAACAGTGTGTTAGCGTTGAAATCCTTCGATTACCGAGTCCAACACGGCGTTTCCGCCCTATGCTTAAAATGACATCAAAAAAACACTAATACGCACACGAAAAATTTTGCCATGTAAGCCATTGATAATAAATGTCTAACTTACACCTTCTCCATTGAAAATCCTCGTGTCGGTGGTTCGATTCCACCCCCCAGGGCACCATTTATTAAGCAATATCAATGACTTAGTAAAGCGCCATACACGCTTAAGTTGTGTTTTTCAAAAACACACCAAACACACACTTTTTGCCGTGTTGCTGAGTATTTTAGGCGCTGAATCACGGTGTTGAACACAGTGTTAGCTGGAGCGCTTAACCACTAGCTAACAGTAAGCCTTCGGGAAGCCTTAGACGTCGCGTCGTAAGCCACTAAACCTCCAGATTGAACACTGAGCGAGGTAACAGACCGAATTACCACTTGGTGTGTAACCATGAGTGTTAATTCATCTTTGGGAAGTTCGTCTAACTTACCCATTAGCAATGCAAGGGTTTGCTTCTTGGGAGCATGTGATTGGAAGAATGAATTTAGCCCAGCAAAAGTTTGAACCTCTCCTACATCCATAAGCTCTGCAGTTTCTCGACATCGACACCATTGGCTTGAGTAAACAGCATCAAAGACTAACCCGGTTAATCTCAGCATTGATCCAATCTGCTGTGCTTGCACCCTACCCACGTCGTCTAAGTTACGCTGGGTCGCACAGTTACCAATTTCAAAGTTTTCTGGATCGCCAAAACCAGGTGCTAGCGCATGCCTCATGAACAATACGTTAGAGCCCTCAGGTAGAAGCCCTAGCGCTTGATTACCCGCTCTCACGTAAGGAGCAGCTAAGGTAAAAAGCCCTATACCCGCTACAAACTGTCGTCTTTTCATAACTGGCCTCCTAACTCTCTTAGCTAATCACATTTAGCTCTAAGGCAGCAGGCTTAAAATCTGTCTGCTTCTCAAACACACACTTTGATAGACTTGTTGGTGCGCCCTGCAGTAGTGTTGTAACAAGGAGTAGGACATGCGGCAGCTGCGTGATGACTCACATCTGATACTTGACAGCGAGGTGCGTGTGTACCGACGTGAGCGAAACCGATAGATGAAAAATTATATAGCCGCCCTACCCGTTTGACCAACAGCGCAACCGCACTCACCAGAACACATCTGCGCGTGTGGCGCAGCTCTCCGCGCCCCATTCAGACGGACAGACATGGACATCCCTCCAAGAGGGGTGTCCAGTTGTCCGGTGGGGGAAATACTAATAAACCACAACACCAATAGCAGACTAGACGTAATGTGTAGCCAGTCATTATACCCAGCGAAAATAAGCGATTGAACAATTGATATATGCAGATTATGCGCTTCGCCAAATTAGCAAGGCTTCGGCCTATTGTCCCAGAAGAGTAGTATCGTAATGAACCTAAGCGATATTCTTACACCAAACGCCGTCCGCG
>NZ_CBFHHE010000035.1:0-18580 GCF_965655635.1 Nereida sp. | reverse complement strand
CTGGCCACACTTTTGTGCCGCGCTGACGGATGATGATGTTACCTGGAATGACAGCTTCGCCGCCAAACTTTTTCACGCCCAAGCGACGTCCAGCGGAGTCGCGACCGTTGCGGGATGAACCGCCTGCTTTTTTGTGTGCCATCTGGAATTACTCCTGTTCAGCTGCGAACTGTGTTGCTTGTGCAACCCAGTCGTCACGTTCGATACGGCCTTTGAACGACAGTTTGTCATCCATGTAGGCAATCTCTTCTGCACCCCAACCGAGGATTTGGTCGAAGTGGAATACGCCGTTCTCGTGGAGAAGGCCTTCCAATTTCGGACCTACACCGGAGATCTTTTTCAGATCATCAGCTTTGCCGCCGCGTGCTTCGGTAAGCAGGTTGCTTGGCTTGCTGCCAGTCGCGGCGTCAGCTTTCGCTTCTGCCTTGGCTGCTTTTGGGGCCGCTGCCTTCTTTGGTGCTGCTTTTTTCGCAGCAGGTGCTGCTGCAGCAACAGCCGCACCAGATACGGAACCCGCGCCGATCGCAGCTTTCACACCAGTTTTGTCCGCGCCTTTTTCGAGCAACTCAGTTACACGAAGGAGCGTCAGTTGCTGACGGTGGCCCTTGGTGCGTTTTGAGCTGTGCTTACGGCGACGTTTGACAAAGTTGATCGTCTTTTCACCTTTGATTTGATCAATCACCTCTGCTTGTACAGCAGCGCCATCGACCAAAGGTGCGCCAACATTGGCACCGATCATCAGAATTTCGTTGAATTGAACGGTTTCACCCGCATCAGCAGCCAGCTTTTCCACACGCAGCACATCGCCGCTTGTGACTTTATATTGCTTGCCGCCGGTTTTCATAACCGCAAACATATGCGTCATCCTTGTCTCACCGCGTCATCAGGTCCCCCGTGGGGCGTTCACCGCAAAATTTGCGACCTTTAAACAGCGCGCCCCGATGTCGGGACTGTCATTAAAATAACCCGCACGCGGAATCCTACCGCCACAGGAGTGCCTCATATGCCTTCGTGAGGTTTATACGTCAAGGGTTAATGGGCAGCGCGAAAACACAGCACCTGCGCAACTTACCCCCGATCAAAAGTTAGAGTTCTTCGGCCAACATATAGCCGGCGACGCTTTGACCCAACTCACGGCTTATGGCGACATACATTTGATCAAAGCTTTCGAACAGGGCCGCATTCATTGCGCGGCCCTCAGCAGTGGCCATGATCTGCTCATAGGCATCCAACCCCTCAACCCCGAGAGGTTGATACGCCATCAACAAATAAGAATAGAGCCACTCTTGTGTATTGGCGCGAATTTCAGGCTCTTGTGCCCAGACATCAGCCAAAATATCACTTTCCGACATACGCGAAGACAGAGCACCGCCATCAATCATGCCTGTGTAAAACGCAAAGTTAGAATTGAGGGCGCCTGCTACATTGGCCTCAACATAATCATTTGTTGCAACAAACGATTTTACGGCCGCAAGCATCGGATCATCCTCGGCCTCTCTGGTTTGATACTGCGCAATAGCACCCTCTTCTATCGCCTCATCAAGGAACGCCACACGCGCTGAATACTCCAGTTCCACAATATCCTGACCCAAATCAGATGCGAAAAACGCCACAAGCGGGCCCATGTCGCGCTCACCTAGTGTAGCTACAAAAGAATCACGCATCCCGTCGATCATTTTGTCGTGATCGTAAACCCGCGCAACTTCGCTGGGCCATTCGGGAATATTGCGCCCAGGCATCATCTCGCCCCCAAGGGAGGCGCCGTAAGCAAGCCCTTCTTCACGCATAACAGAGATAATTTTGCCCAGCTTCATCATATCAAACAAAGCACTCGCTGAGCCTTGCTGCGCAAAACTGATGTTGGTCAGCGAGAACGTCATGGCAACAGAAAGCGGCGCGACAAGGCTACGGAAAATCATGAAGGCTCCTAAATCATATGTTTTGATAAATATGATATCAGATCGGAATTTCCAGACCTTAGACATTGTTGCGGAACAATTACCCGCAACAAACTCATCTACGCAGAGGCCGTAGGTGGTGCTGTCTACGCGATTTGCTCACGCAGGGCGATCACAGCCGCTTGGGTACGGTTTTTTGCACCCATTTTGCTACAAATCCCCCGCATGTGCATTTTGATCGTCACTTCGGTCATTTCCATGTCACGGGCGATCTCTTTGTTGGACAGCCCCGCGCAGACTTTCCGTAGGACCCGCAACTCATTCGCAGACATGCCGAAGTTGACCTCGTCACCGGTTTCCGCCGCTGTGCTTAGAAAAGACGATGGCACAAAGACTTCGCCCGAAGCCACCAAACGGATTGTGTTCAACAATGATTTGAAAGGGAGAGTTTTTGGAATATAGCCTTTGGCACCTACATCGAGCGCATCTTTTACATATGCATCAGAGGCACTGCCCGAGAAAATCACAGTCGATGTTTTTGGGAATTTTTGAACGAGCGTTTCGATACACTCAAGGCCCTTCATACCGGGCATATTAACGTCCAGCAGCACCACATCAAAAGACTTTCCGCTTTCAAGAGCGACTAGCGCTTCATCGTAACTCGGGACAGGTGTGATATCAAAATCAGGCTGCGCTTCTATGAACGCCCCAATCATATCTCGCACAAGCTGATGATCATCTGCGATCAACACCGAAATGATCGAGCTGTTCTCTGAACCAAACATACCTATCGCGCCCCTACACTGAAGTATCACAAAACAGTAATGACTATCTAATTGTATGCCGAGCAGATTGAAACAACGCCAAGCCCACCCTTTCAGCAATTTTTTGTTGTCTAAGGATTAAGGATAATATCTTAAGATAGTCTCAGGTTTCTGAAAACGATGTGTCAGACAGACATGGTACTAAATAGCTATTACGAGGAGAGCGTGTAATGCTCCGCAAGTCTAACCAGTCGGTATCTAGTTTCAATCAAAGCCGCCGAAATCTGCTTCTATCAACACCGTTTCTACTTGCTGCAATGCAGCTTGGCGCAAAAACCAACCTTGCACAGCCAACCCAAGCCGCATTGCTACGCGTAGATGGGGATATCGCGCTAACAAATGCGGGCGATGCTGCCGTATTTGACACCCAAATGCTTGATGCCCTGCCACAACTTTCATTTACCACATCAACAATCTGGACCGACAAGCCGCGCACGTTCTCTGGCCCTGCCCTATTTGATGCACTCAAACACGTTGGCAGCGATGCCGCACAAGTCACAGCGACGGCGGCGAACAACTATTCTGTCGATATCGATAGCGCGCTTATTGAGGAACGTGCCCCTATCATCGCCAACCGCATCGATGGTGAAGCGTTCAGCATTCGGGAAAACGGTCCTCTTTGGGTGGTGTTCCCGTATGATGAAGACACGAAATATCGCACTGAACCGATCTACGCGGTGAGTGTGTGGCAACTGGAGCGACTGACTGTTACGCAGATTTAGATCCATGTTCCAACGTAACATCGAAGCAGTGCGGGCGGACGGCCGCGCCGTTCGCTCTGCTTTAGCGATCTCATTATGCTTGACTGTCTTAGGCATGGCCCTCGTCGGGTACTACTACACGGGCCTAAAGGCATCTGCTGAAAAGTTTAGATACGCCACCTCTGACAATGTCACCTGGACGATCGTTCAGGTTGCGGTGGACTATCAAAACCTGCGCCTTGCGATTGCACGCGAGCTTGCACAAAGCGGCAACGCCGCAGTGCGCACCCAAAACACAATCATAACCGATCTTTCAGGCATAGATGCCACCCCAATCAAACGGGCCTTTGACATCTACTATAGCCGCGTGGACGCCAGTCGCTTCATTTACGAAGGTGCACTTTCTCGTGGGAACGGAGAACTCAGCGACATCATCACGCGGCTCTACCAAAGCAAAGAGGCAATGGCTGGGATCATAAACAGCTGGACCAGCCCAAGCCGTACAGATCTTGAGCAACTTCTTGCGATCACAGACGCCTCTCAGGATGATGTCCGTCAATACGCGATCCAAGCACTTCAGGTGCTGGTGAATGACGCCGCAGACGAGCGTACCGAGCACCTTGGCATGCTCCAAAACTACGCCAGCTTACTGAGTTTGATCGTGGCCCTACTTCTTGGAATGCTGGCCGTATCATGGGCGCTTCAGCGCCGTCTAAAAAGCAAAGCGGTCGTTACCGAGCGCATTGCCTACAACCTAAATCGCATCGTAGAAGCCAGCCAGGATGCTGTCGTTATTGCGGATGGGTCAGGCTACATCAAACAATACAATGCCGCCGCCGAAAGCATTTTTGGCTACACCGAAGCCGAAGCTTTGGGGCAACTTGTTCACGAGCTACTCATCCCCGAACAGTACCAAGCAGAATACTCCGAGCGCCTGCAATTTCTGTCTAGCGGTGGGCAAGGCGAAGTTGTGGACAACGGACGGCACATCTTCAAAGTCCGCGACAAACGGGGCCGTGAATTTCCGGCAGAGACCACAATCGCGTCCAGCAAAGATGCCGAAGATAATTCGTTGTTTATCGGCATTCTGCGCGATATTTCTGAGCGCATTGAGAACGAAGAAAAGCTGCACGAGGCTGTGGATGCAGCCAAGCGCGACGCTTTGGCAAAAGAACAATTTCTTGCCGTGATGAGCCACGAAATGCGCACCCCACTGCAGGGCGTGCTGGCAACTTTTGACCTTCTGGCGGATGATGAAGCAACGCAAAATTTGCGTGACATAATTGGCTTGGGCAAGCGCTCGGGGATGAAGGCGCTTGAACAAGTCAACAACACCCTTGAACTGGCTCGGCTCAGCGATTCAGGGAAAAGCGCGCAAGATGTGTCGCACTCGGATGCACTGAACCCGCAAGACCTTGTGCAGCGGCTTGCAGATCTGCTGGAGCCTTTGCTGTTGAAGCAAGGCAACACCATCAGCTTTACGTCAAACTGGCCAAACCAACTGAACATTTTGGCCAATCAAAGCCTGTTGGAGTCCGTGCTTGAGAACCTGCTCGCTAACGCGAATAAATTCACCGCAAACGGTCGGATTTGCGTCGACCTTAACGGTCATACAGACGGCTGCGACATCGACCTACGCATCACCGTCACAGACAATGGGATTGGCATCGCGCCCGAAAAAATTGGCAGCATTTTTGATGACTTTGCAACGGGCGACGCGGGCTACACCCGCACGTCTGAGGGCACAGGACTTGGTCTTGGGATCGTCAAACGTGCCACTGAAAAATTAGGCGGACAAATCGCGGTTCAAAGTACACCGCAAAAAGGAAGCGCGTTCACGTTTAACGGCACATTCAAACACGTTCCCAGCGGTGATTTCACCTCTACCTATTCAGCGACAACACTAGAAAAAAGCGAGCATCGTGCCCCCCAAAACCGCAACAAGCCACATGTGCTGGTTGTCGATGATAATGCGACAAATCACACGCTGATCGGGCGAATGTTGGAGCGGCTTGAGTGCAGCTATGATTTTGCCGAAGACGGGCAAGAAGCTGTCGACAAATGCGCGATAACGCAATTTGATTTAATCTTGATGGACCTTAGCATGCCGCGAATGAACGGTATTGAGGCGGCCCAAGTCATTCTCGAAAATCAAGCCTCCCAAGGACCAATTGTTTGCATCACCGCCCATAACGGCGGGGATACGCTGCAACAGGTGCTTGATGCGGGCATGAGTGACTATCTGATCAAACCGATCAGGCTCAACAATCTCTCGCAACTATTAGACAAGACCGTCTTTGCGGGACAGCAAGGTCCCAATACTCCACTACCCGCCAAACCAGCACAACAAGAGGCAGATTTGGACGCGCTAAGCGAGTTGCGCTATACCCTTGGCACAGATCAAGCGTTGTCTATTTTGGCGCAATTTAAGCAAACCACCCAAGACGAGCTGGCAGGCCTGCGGGCCAGTTTAGGCACAACATCCGAACAGCAAACAACGGCCACCATCCACAGCATGGCGGGCAGTGCTGCGATGATAGGCGCAACAGCGCTACACAAAACGCTGCTAGCCGCCGAAAACGAGTCTAAATTGATTAACGATACCCTCTTGGTCGAATGTCAGAGCCTGCTAGAGTCATTTTGCGCCCATGCTCGCCGACATTTCAAACCCACTGCCAGAGAGGCTGCTGAATAGTCTCAGGATGCCTCGGCGTGGTTACAACGTGCAGCGGCCAACCCTGCGGCCAAGCGTTCACCACTAAGCGGCGCACGAAGCGTTGCATCAACAATGGCGCGACGGTGACTGCCCAACTCATTATTCAGCACAGTTCGTGAGACGATAAGCACACTGGGATCAGGGCACATGCGGCGGAACTTGATCAGCGCGTCGACCCCAACATCTACGTCCGAAAATCCATCCAGATTGACGATCACAAATGATGAAGTTGTGCTGATCATCTTTATGTCGCGCATCAAGCTTGCAGTCGCGCAACTCATAACCGGTGAAAGGCCCGCTTGGCGTACCATGTCACGGACGGCCAAAATATCGCTTTCATCAAAACCCACGAGACAGGCATTCCCGCTTAGCTGTCCACGCTCAAGTCCCGATACAAGATCGACCGCAACAACATTGTCAGAGACAAGCTAGCTTTTTAGCACCTTTTGTCTGGCGTCCCCACATGGACTATTCACCTTTCACTCACGAGCGGTAAACGGCCTGCTTCTAACAGTTTCACCCAATAAACATTGAGGTTAATAGTATCTTGAGAAGGCTCTCGAAGAACTGTGCCTTCGGAGGGTTTGATCATCTTAGGATGACATTTATATCCGACGATAGGCTTACCGCGTCGCGGCAGAACTCATTGCCTGACTGATCCCGTGAAAGACCGATCCCGCAAAGGCGCGCGGCGCATAAACGCGAGCGCGATCACTTGCCTCAATTAGTAAAAAACAGCCCGTATGATGGATGGAGACGCGGCTCGCGTAACCAGCTGAACGAGTTCGCATATCCACGTTACAGACTAATTCAAGCACAGCTTCAACTTCGCCAGTAAGATCAAAAGCGACCCAGCCATCCGTCTGTTCTGTGATTGATGCCGTTTCTCCAAAACTAGTTTTAAGGCGGGCCGCAATGTCCTCAACGTTAGAGAAATCCGCGCTGAACATCCACTGATCCGGCCCCATCCAAAACGCACTGTAGATATCAGAGGCCAACCAAACAGACGGGTCCGGCGCATCGGCTCCCAGGAGATCAGCGATAACCGAACGACATGCCTCCTCAACACCAAGTCGCGCCGCAACGCTGGCAAGTGCTACATCGGGACGCTCCGTAAGCTGGCACGACTGCGTGGCATACAAGATTGGCTCAGCCAAACCAAAGGCTGTGATGGGTGCTAAATCATGCACGTTGACGCTCTCCCTCTGGATCGACGAAATGGGGCGATACAACCTCAACATCGACGCTGGTTTTGGTCAACGGGGAAACCAATCGCATACGGTCGCCAATGCGGTCACTGCCAGACTTGATGAAGGCCAATCCAATCATGTTTCCAAGCGTGGGCGAATAGGCGGCGGACGTCACGTAGCCCTGATCATGGGCCGCATCAACGGGGCCGTCCGCGTTCATAACATGCCCACCAGCTGTAATTTTACCCTTTGGATTAAGCGGTCTTAGACCAACCAAACGCAGACCATCCTCAGTGTTCAACCCTGCCCGCTCGGACAGCTTTGAGCCAATGCTGTCTTTCGCCTTTGAGACCATACGACCAAGGCCAAGATTTTGCGCCGTTGTCGTGCCATTCAGCTCATTGCCCGCAGCGTGACCCTTTTCGATCCGCATCACACCAAGGGCCTCTGTGCCATATGGGGTTACGTTGAATTCCTCGCCCGAATCCATCAATCGGCGCATCATTGCATCGCCGTAGCGCGCAGGTACGGCCAACTCAAACGCCAATTCACCCGAGAATGAAATCCGGAATAAACGCGCCCGCAGCCCGCCACACACGGTGATCGCACCACATGCCATAAATGGAAACGCGTCGTTGCTGATGTCAAATTCAGCATCCACCACTTTTTGCAACAAGGCCCGGGCGTTTGGTCCCGCAATCGCGTATTGCGCCCAACTTTCTGTTGTCGAGATCAATTGCACATCCAGATCAGGGCACAAGCATTGACGCACGAATTCCATGTGCTGATAGACTTTGCCCGCGTTTGCAGTGGTGGTTGTGACAACAAAGTGGTCCTCGGCCAGCCGTGCGGCGGTACCATCATCCATGGCGATGCCGTCCTCGCGCAGCATTAAGCCGTACCGCGTCCGCCCAACAGCAAGTTTAGCAAAGCCATTGCAATAGACCTTGTTCAAAAACACAGCCGCATCACTGCCCTGCACGTCAATTTTGCCCAACGTTGTGCAATCACACACGCCAACCGAGCTACGCGTGGCAAGCACTTCGCGATCAACACTTTGTCGCCAATGGGTCTCGCCCTCAATTGGAAACCACTGCGCACGTAGCCAATTGCCAACTTCAACAAACACCGCGCCACGCTCTTTGGCCCAGTAATGCGAAGGCGTCAGACGCACAGGATGAAAGTCCCTACCCCGTGATCTACCTGCAAGGACCCCAATGGCAGTTGGCGTATAAGGAGGGCGAAACATTGTGGTCCCGACATCCGCAATTGGCTGGCCTGTCAGTTCCGCCATAACGGCCAATCCGCCCATATTTGACGTTTTGCCTTGGTCCGTTGCCATGCCAAGAGTGGTATAGCGTTTCAGGTGTTCAACGGCACGGAACCCCTCTTGATGGCTAAGTTTGACGTCCTTCACGGTCACGTCATTTTGCTGGTCTAGCCACGCACGTTCGCAGCCTTGCACGTACCAAAACGCGGTTTGCGTTACAGGGCGGTCATCAGCCTTGGGCAATGCAGGTATGCTACGCGGATCAATTTCCAACGCTTTGCATGCCGTATCAACACCAGACTGCAAAGCCCCGTGGGTTGAAAGAATGCCTACCGCAGCACCCGCGACGCTCAAGTGTGGTGGTAAACTGGGGCTGGGAACAAACGCATTCAGCGCATCGCTCCACACCGGTCGCGCCCCTTGGTGACTGGTGAGATGAACATTAGGGTTCCAGCCGCCGCTCACGCCAAGCGCACCCGCCTTCAGCCAGCGCGAGTGCCCAGTGGCATCCGTAACTTGCAACGCGTTCAAACCAAGCCTGCCGCGGGTATCCGTGACGGTGGCGCCGGCGATGACCGCATATTCATCCGAACGCGGCGCATCAGCGCGCGTATCCACGACCGCGGCAATGGTGACACCTTGCCGGTGCAGATCAGCGGCAGTGCGATGTCCGTTATCGTTGCTGGTAAAAATTACTGCGTCCCGCGCAGCACAGACGCCCCATCTGTTGGCATAACTGCGCATTGCACCTGCCAGCATAACCCCGGGTCGGTCGTTATTGTTAAAGGCAATTGGCCGCTCAGTGGCGCCCGCGCATAGGACCGTATGCTTGGCATAAATACGCCACAAAATTTGGCGCGGCTGACCTTCTGCACTTGTGCTTAAATGATCAGTGATCCGCTCAACCGCAGCGTAAATGCCGTGATCAAACGTGCCAATCACGGTAGTACGCGACATTACCCGGACATTGGGGAACGTGCCTAGATGCGCCACCTGAGACGCGGCCCAATCCGCGCCAGCCTGATCGCCAATAACGTCTTGCTCGCTGTTTAGCCGACCGCCTGATCGGAAATCTTCATCAGCGATGATGACCTCAAAACCTGCCTCGGCCGCTGTGCGCGCAGCCATCAACCCCGATGGACCTGCGCCCACCACCAAGAGATCACAATGACGAAACCCTTTGTCATAAACATCGGGGTCGGCAGCACCTGTCAGCGCCCCCAAACCTGCTGCTTTGCGAATAATAGGCTCGTAAATTTTTTCCCAAAACGCCGCCGGCCACATGAATGTCTTGTAATAAAAACCTGCGGTCAAAAAGGTCGAAAACCGATCGTTGATCGCCATCGCATCAAACGCCAGGGAGGGCCAGCGGTTCTGAGACGTGGCCTCAAGCCCATCAAAAAGCTCGGCTGTGGTGGCGCGTGTGTTCGGCTCTTGGTAGGCGCCACTGCGTAGCGCAACAATCGCGTTGGGCTCCTCGGATCCGGCAGTTAAAGGACCACGGGGACGGTGATATTTGAACGACCGTCCCATAAGGCGCACCCCATTGGCCAAGAGCGCAGAGGCCAGCGTATCACCTTGATAACCCTGAAACGTCTTTCCGTCGAATGCGAACGAAAGCGGTTTGTCGCGGTCAATCTGCCCGCCGCTTAGACGGTTGATCTGCCCATGCGTTCTGTGGTGCGTGTCGTGGTTGGTCCCGTGATCCGCCATCATCCGCCGCTCCGCTTGGTGCCCATGCTGGCCACGTCACTTACCAAGCCGTGTGCCACATCACGGGCCAATTCAACTTTGGTAATTTCATGGGTTACCGTGTTTCGCGTTACCACCAGCCAAGATCGATCACCGCCCTCATGAAACCACAATTCGCGGTGAAGGCCAGCGGGGTTATCGCGCAGATATGCATAGTCATGCCAGTCCTTGGGCGTTGCCGTATCGGGGTCGGGCCTGTTGAGCAAAGATGCGTCACCAAGGTACGTAAATTCAGCACTATCGCGCGGGCCCAGAAGTGGATGGTCAATGATCATCAGTGCAAATTGGGCTGATTGCCCATCCCTTTTTCATCAATCATGTACCCTGTCTCAAAGCGGTCAAACCGGTATGCCGTGGCCGTTGGATGGGGGATGTCGCGTGCAAGCAAATGGGCAAACGCATAACCCGAGGCCGGCGTTGCCTTAAAGCCCCCGTAACACCAGCCACCGTTGAAATAGAGCCCGTCAATATGGGTTCGGTCGATGATGGGCGAGCCGTCCATCGACATGTCCCTGATCCCCCCCCACATCCGCAAAAGCCGCGCGCGCCCGATCATTGGCATCAATGCCATACCGCCTTCGCAGACATCCTCAACCACAGGGAAATTGCCCCGCTGTGCGTATGAGTTGTAACCATCGATGTCGCCACCAAATACCAAACCACCTTTATCCGATTGGCTGACGTAAAAGTGCCCCGCCCCAAACGTAATCACGCCCGGCAAAATGGGTTTGAGACCTTCGGACACGAATGCTTGCAATACATGGCTTTCGATGGGTAGGCGCATCCCGGCCTTGGACATCAACCGACCTGACGAGCCTGCGACCGCACAGCCCACGCGGCCCGCACCGATAAACCCGCGAGACGTCTCCACACCAAGGCATTTGCCGTTTTCAATCCGGAAACCCGTTACCTCACAATTTTGCAAAATATCAACGCCGTGGCTATCGGCTGAACGCGCATAGCCCCACGCCACTGCATCGTGGCGCACTGTGCCGCCGCGCCGCTGTGCCAAGCCGCCTTTGATTGGGAAACGCGCATCGTCAAAATTCAGAAACGGATACTCTTTGCGAATTTGTTCTGCATCCAAATACTCCGCATCTGCACCGTTGAGGATCATGGCATTGCCGCGCCTGATGTAGGCGTCGCGCTGCGCGTCTGAGTGGATCAAATTCATGATGCCCCGTTGGGACACCATGGCGTTATAATTCAGGTCCTGCTCAAGCCCTTCCCAAAGCTTCAGCGAAAACTCATAAAACGGCTCATTACCATCAAGCAGATAGTTCGAACGGATAATGGTAGTGTTGCGACCTACATTGCCGCCGCCAATCCAGCCTTTTTCAAGAACGGCAATCCGCTTTTGACCAAAGACTTTTGCAAGATAATGTGCCGTGGCAAGACCGTGACCACCGCCCCCGATGATGACGAAATCATAATGGGACTGCGGCTCGGGATCGCGCCATGCGGGACGCCAACCTTTGTGGCCGGTCAGCGCCTCTTTGATGACTTTAAATCCTGAATACCGCATGTCTCTCTCGCATTATTCTGACGTGTTGCTCGACCGTTCTTTTGCCAAGTTTAGCCGCGCAATATTTTCCCACCAGCATCAAAAGGCGGCTCTGCAAGGATACGTGCTTTGTGTGGCTTGCCAAGCACCATGACATCAACCTCATCACCTGCGGTCGCCCCTTTGACAAACCCAAGCGCCAACGACATTCCAACCGTATAACCATACGCCCCAGAGGTAACCCGACCAATCCCCACACCGTCTTTGAAAATTGGCTCCCCACCTGTAGCATCGGCGTTGGATGCAGTTACGTCCGCGTCCGCAAGATGCAAAATAACCAGCTCTTCGCGTGCAGGTTTTTCAAGGTTTGCAACTGCCGCTGATTTATTCAGGAAGTCTTTTTCCAGTTTGCAAAGCCGCTCCAGCCCAACTTCTTGAGGCCAATATTCAGGGCTGTACTCACGCGACCATGAACCATAACCCTTCTCGATGCGCAGTGACATCAACGCACGGCTGCCAACGGGACGCGCACCAAGGTCTTGGCCTGCGCTCAGAAGTGCCTCGTAAAGCTTGGCCTGATCTTGCGTCTCACAGTGAAGCTCCCAGCCCAAATCACCAGTAAACGAGACCCGCAACGCCAATGCGCGCACGCCCGCGATATCCAACCACGCGGAACGCATGAACGGAAAATCCCCAGTTGCCAGCGACGTGTTGGTCAGCCGCTGCAACAACTCGCGTGATTTGGGCCCTGCTACGTTGAAGCCGCACATCTCAACAGTTTTGCTTTCAAACAGGGTACCTTCAGGCAGCGGCACATCTGCGAAAAAGCGTTTGTGATACCGCTCTGCCATGCCAGAACCAACGACCCAAAACTCGTCTTCGGCCACGCAGATCACTGTGAAATCACCCGCAATACCGCCGCGTTTTGAGATCAGCGGCGTCAAACAAGACCGCCCAATCGAGCGAGGCATGTTGTTGGCGAAAACCGCATTCAGCCAGCTTTCCGCATCCGGTCCCTTGCAGCGGTATTTAGCAAAGTTAGAGATATCTATGATACCCGCCGCAGCACGCAGCGTCTTGCATTCCTCCCCCACAGGCGCCCACCAATTTTGGCGGGTGAATCCGTTGGTATCCGTGGCGCCGGGCTCTGCGGCGAACCAAAGCGGATGTTCCCACCCCGCATTTAGGCCAAACACAGCGCCCATTTTCGTTTGGACATCATAGATCGGTCGCGTCCGCGCGGGGCGTCCGGCGCCTCGTTCTTCATTCGGGAAATGGATTGCAAAACGGTGTGCGTATTGATCTTGCACACGGGCTTTGGTGAAGGCCTTACTGGCCCATGTGTCAAAGCGCGCCATGTCCCATGCAAACATGTCGTACTCTGTTTCGCCTTCAATCACCCACTGCGCGGCCATAAGCCCCATGCCACCCGACTGTGAAAAGCCCGGGATAATGCCGTTGCAACAAAAATACCCCGGCAGTTCGGGGACCGGCCCCATCAGCACATTACTATCTGGTGACCAGATCATTGGCCCGTTGATAACCCGCTTGATGCCCGCATCCGCAACCGCTGGCACGCGCTCAATCGCGCTCATCATGTTCTCTTCAATACGTTCAAGATCATCGGGGAAAAGATCATGGGCGAAATCAAGTGGCGTGCCCTCTTCGGCCCAGAATTTCATATCCCGCTCATAAGCCCCAACCAGCAGACCATTGCCCTCTTGGCGCAAGTAATATTCGCCGTCACGGTCACTGACCGACGGCAAGCGCGCAGCAGATTGTTCAACATCGGCCATCGTCTCGGTTACCAAATACTGGTGCTCGGTAGGTTGTAATGGCAACTCGATCCCAGCCAAAGCCGCCACTTCACGCCCCCACAGGCCCGCCGCGTTTATCACCCAAGGTGTTGCGATATCGCCTTTCGGGGTTTTGACGATCCACGTGCCGTCCTCTTGGGCTTCGGTCGCAGTTACAGGTGTGAAGCGGTGAATTTCAGCGCCGCGATTGCGCGCGCCAACCGCATATCCGTTCGTCACGCCAGATGGGTCCACATTGCCGCCATCAGGTTCAAACATCACACAGCGGATGCCGTCGTAATTTACCATCGGGTTCAGCTTTTTCGCCTCTTCAATGCTGACTTCATAGAAGTTCATTCCATAGAGCTTGGCCTTGGCCGCTTGCAGTTTTAACTGGTGCTCCCGCTCTTCGGTTTGCGCCAGATAAAGCGAGCCAGGCTGAAAAATGCCGCAACTTTGGCCCGTTTCTTCTTCGAGCTCTTTGTACAAATTCATCGTGTAGTGCTGAATGCGGCTGATGTTGGTGCTGTCGTGCAAACCGTGAATGTTGGCCGCCGCGTGCCATGTTGAGCCCGACGTAAGCTCATCGCGTTCCAGCAAAACAACATCGGACCAGCCTAGTTTGGTCAGGTGATACAAGATCGAACATCCGATTACACCGCCGCCAATCACAACTGCCTGTGCTTGCTGTCTCATCTGAAGTCTTTCCGCAGCACTATTGGCCGCCCTTTAGTGTAGAATTTAGAAGTCCAAAAGCTTCATCCGGCCCCGCTCGGCCAGCCGAATATTGAGCACACCCGCCTCTGGGCCGCCCTTCTCGAGTGCAAAAATAAATGCATGGGTCAGATAGAAGTCCGCTGCGCGTTCATCGCCAGCAGCCAAGGCGCTTTCAGCCGCAAGCGTGTATAGCCGCACCAGTTCGGCCGTATTGCCTTGGGCGTGTGCCTCAAGCAAAGCCGCATCCAAAAGCAACGCATCGGTCACAAGGATTTCTGATGCGGACGCCACAGAGCCCGCCCCCTCAGCATGAACCACATACCCCATCTTTACGCACGCGCCTGTGAAATTTGTGATGCCACCCAATGATGAAAATTATGCGTTGGCCCGTCCATCACAGGTGAGAAACGACCGCCGTCAAACATCTGTCCGTGACGCCCCCGCTGCATGCCCTCAACCACAAAGATGTCTTCCTCAAACACCTCTTTCCACATTTTGGCATTGGTCGTGCGCAGCTCATTACACTCGGGCGTGTCAGCCCCGGAAGCAGCGTAGTACAGCTCGATATGCTCAACCGTGTTGCCGCAATCGACCGGTTCCAAAACGATAGCAAAACTATGATCCCGCTGCGCACCCAGCAAAACATTCGGATAAACAGCGATGTATTCAGCGCCCTCGTCCCATTTGGAGCTAAGATCGGCAAAGTCAGGAAGCGTTTGCCCAGCCTCATCACGCAATTGACGGTAGACCAAAGTCCCTTGGCCAGAATATTTGCCGCGCTCTTCGATGTTATAGTGATCTTCAAGGCGCGAATAACTGTTTAGGCCCGGATGCACCCACGGCAGGTGATAACTCTCGCAGTAGTTCTCAACGGCCAGTTTCCAGTTGGTTTTGACATTCAACTGAAACGATGCGGCCTCTCCCCCGTGGTGGATTGGGCCGTCGAATTCGGACCAGCGGGCCATAAGATCTTTGTGGACCTCTTCAAAAGGCGCGGCATTTCCATCGATATTCACGAAAACAACATCGCGCCACACGAATGAGCGCACTTTGAACAACCCAAGTTCGTCCATATTCACGTCTTCATGTGTACTTTGAGCAGGTCCGCCAACATGGGGCGTGGCACGCAGCGCACCGTTCAAGCCGTAGCACCAGCTGTGATAGGGACAGCGAATAGCCCCGCGAATTTTCTGTGCCTTTTCCACCAAAATCATCCCACGGTGGCGGCAGGTATTTTGAAAAACCCCAAGCGAGCCGTCACGGTCGCGGACCATCAAAAGCGGCATGCCCATGAATGTGATCGGCTTTGCGTCACCTGCTTCTGGCACGTCTTTTCCAAAGCCGATGCCCGACCAATTGGCAAACAAGACGGCTTGTTTTTCTTCATCAAAAACGGCTGGATCAATATAATGGGCATTTGGCAGGCCGTTGGCCTTGTTCACGTCTGTCACCACTGAAGACAATGAAGTCTGTTCGTTCATCGCAAATCCCCCCTAAGCGATCACTACTTGAGGCTTATTTGGGGCAATCACCGCGTGGCGTTCAATATCTGAAATGCTCACTCTTAAGTGAATTCAATTCACTTCAAAGCAATTTACCCTCGGATGATGTAATCTCATTTAAAAGCCACGTCTTTAAGGAAAGCGCGTCCGCTGTTTGCTGGGCATCCGCCCGCCCCAGTAAGTAGAACTTCTTGGGTGCTGGCAAAGATGCATCCCCAAGCACGACCAAGCGGCCAGATTTGAGCGCAGGATCAATAAGACGTCTCCACCCAAGCGCCACGCCAGCGCCTTTACGCGCCAGTTGCAATGCAACCGCATAGCTTGTGACCTGCGGACCTGCGCCTACTTTGCCGTGATGACCCAAAGCCGCGAACCAATCCGCCCAGTTCGTCCAACTTCTGTCCGCGCTTTTCAAATGGATCAGCCGCATTGCCGCAATGTCAGACAGGCTCACGCCACTTAGGCTTTGCGCCAATTCAGGCGAGGCAACAGGAACCAATTGATCGCGGTAAAGGGCCGTGTGCTCAAGCCCGCTGTCTTTATCTTTGCCGTATCTGATGAAAAAATCCAGCTCATCCATCACCGAAAACGGGCGGTCGTTCGAGATTTGATTTACGTTAATATCGGGAAAATCACGCCAAAATCGAATTATTGAGGGCGACAGCCACAGCCCCGCCACCGCAGTGGTTGAGCCGACTGTTACATAGCGTGTGATATCGCGCTGGCGGATGTCTTCAAGGCACCGCGACACCCTTAGAAACGATGCCGCTAACGCCTCAAAAAGCGCTAAACCATCGTCGGTCAACTCAACCCCGCGGTGTTGACGACGAAAGAGCGGCGCGCCGAGGTCGGCCTCAAGCGATTTAATCTGATGACTAACTGCGCCGGGTGTCACCCCAAGTTCATGGGCTGCTTGCTTAAAGCTGAGATGCCGCGCTGCCGTTTCAAAAACCGAAAGGCTTGTGAGCGCAGGCAAATTATATTGACGACGTGACATAAACGGCAATCACCTGAGGTTAACGCATGAAGTGAGTTATTGTCACTATGCGCAGATCCTCAAGCAATTGCCAGTCTAGGCGTTTATGCAACCAAAATCAGGAAGAACAGGTTTAAAGATACTTGTTAACAAGGTTTTCAAGACGTTCTTGCTTGCTCGAGCGCGGTTCAGGCTGAATATCCAACTCGCGGACACGTGTCTCAATCGTACCCAGATCTAGACCAAGCAGATCAGATGTGTCCCAGCCCGAATACCGCTCGGTACGTGCATCTTCTAACTTGCCGTCTTGCAACATCGCCGCAGCAGACTAAACTGCGAGGGTAAATGTCTGGCATTTTCAACTTGGCGCTACAGGCCTACGCCTGCGCCGTCGCCGGTGGCTTTGTTGAGCCTGCGAGCAGTAAAGAATCCAAAGACGAGTGGCGCGTTCAATCTGACACCGTGGCGCTCGGGCCGTCGGAGTGTGAAATGGCCGACGAGTCGTCGCTGGGCATTAAACACTGCTACGGCGCGTTTCGTGCATGGGCAAACTCTGCAGGGGTTAAGCAAATACCTGCGTTGAAGACCTTCAGCCAACGCGTGGAGCGACTGAGGATACAGAAAACCAAGACCTCACAAGGCATGGTCTTTGACGGCATAAAGGTTGCGGCTGCCGAGGAACGCTCTGGTTAGCCAATGCAGGGTTGTGCAGGGACACCGAAAGCAGAGAACCATGTTTTATTGGGTTTAGTGCAGGGTTGCAGGGTATGCAGGGTTATTTGACCCTTAAGAGATTTTACTGATTTATTATTATAACTGGAAAAACCCTGCACATGCTGCACACCCCGACTAGCCAGTTGCTTCACGATAATGAACTACCCTAGGGTATGGTAATTGATCAGGGAGGCTCTAATGCTCAATATAATTCGCTGGGGTATTTTGGGAGCATCGAAATTCGCACTGGAACAAATGGCACCGGCAATCCATCTCGCAAGTGGAGCAAAGCTCGTCGCACTCGCTACCTCCTCAAACAGTAAGGCTTTGGCATTTCAGGCTCTACAATCCGACTTAAGAATACATGATAGCTACGAGGCATTGCTCGCAGACCCAGAGATCGATGCTGTATACGTGCCTTTACCAAATCACCTGCATATTGAGTGGACACTGAAGGGATTAGATGCAGGTAAGCATGTTTTATGTGAGAAACCCCTCGCAATGAATGCATCAGATTTCGATCAAGTAATTCAAAGGCGCAATTCAACCGGCTTATTGGCTGCTGAAGCGTACATGATTTTACATCATCCGCAGTGGCACAAAGCCAAAGAATTGTATGAAGCTGGTAGGATCGGGAAACTATTGTATGTCGACGGTATCTTTACATATGATAACAGCGCCGATCCAGACAACATCCGGAACAAGCCAGATACCGGAGGAGGCAGCCTTCCTGACATTGGTGGATATACTTTTGGATCAGCTCGGTTCGTCACTGGTGAAGAGCCAATCTCAGTCGATGCACAAATCAAGCGCGAGAATGGCGTTGATGTTTTTGCGCATGTTACCGCTGACTTTCCTTCTTTCCGCTATAACTCCGTTACGTCTATGCGGATGTTTCCACGGCAATATATGGCCTTTCACGGAGACAAAGGTGTTATGAAACTTAACTGCCCGTTCAACCCAAGTGTTTTTGGTCAAGCCGAACTTACATTGGAACGCGCCGGTATGGTGACAGAAACA